>JALTZE010000160.1 GCA_027051315.1 Micavibrio sp. | reverse complement strand
TGTCTTATCACGCAAAAATTCAGTATCAACGGCTATATACTCAGCATCAGAAAGCCTTGCGCATATTTCTTTTAATTCACTGTCGGTTGCTATTATATTCATATATATTTGGTTACTATATATAATGTAATTAGGCAAGAAGATGTTAAATCATTAGCAAAATAATAATCTTGCTTTTTTTGCTACTTGTTTTAGTGACTCTGCGCCCTCATTTAGTAAAGAAAGCTCGTCATCCCTTAATGATGAGATGTTAAGAAAAGAACATGCCATCATCTCAAGTTCATTAACAGAATTATTAAAAGATAATAATAAATCTGCTGAAGTTTTAATATCGTTAGGTCTTGTAATTTTATCATAACAAGCTCTTAGACTTGATAGCTTTTTTAATCCTACAACTCTTATCATATCCAGTCTTTCATTTGTATCCTCATCTACTTGCGATAACACAATAAGTGCATTGTCGCAGGCTTCTAAAAATTCTTTGGTTAAGTTATAAGACAATGACACGCTCCATTGTGAATTATGAAAATAGATAGATAGCATATAATTTCATAAAAAAACAAGAAGTTTAATAGCAAAAAGATAAAAGATACAGTTATAAATCCTTGACAAAATTTTTATAACGTGGCTTTTTCAATGCTTTGATAATATTGATAATAGAGAGTAGAAAATGCACGCATATCGTAGCCATAATTGTAACGAACTTCGTAAAGAGCATGTAGGTCAAGAAGTTAAACTTTCAGGATGGGTAAACAGAAAACGTGACCATGGCGGATTGTTATTTATCGATTTGCGTGATAGTTACGGTATTACTCAGCTTGTTGTTGATTGCGACTCTCCTTTATTTAATGAAATAGAAAAAATCAGAAATGAATCCGTTATAACTGTGACAGGTGAAGTGGTAGCAAGAGATGATGAGGCTGTTAATAACAAGCTATCCACTGGGGATATAGAAGTACGTATCAGCAAGCTGGAAATACAATCAAATGCTAATGTTATTCCTTTTCAAATAGCAGAAGAGGATAATGCGGGGGAAGATATTCGTCTTCGTTATCGTTATCTTGACCTTAGACGTGAAAAAATGCACAAAAAGATAAGATTGCGCAATGATGTAATAGCGTCAATAAGAAAACGTATGTGGGATAGTGGATTTCAAGAATTTAACACTCCTATATTGACTTCTAGCTCACCAGAAGGGGCACGTGATTTCCTTGTCCCGTCACGTTTACATCCTGGTAAATTTTATGCCCTGCCACAAGCGCCACAGCAATTTAAACAACTCCTTATGATGTCTGGATTTGATAAATATTTCCAGATTGCTCCTTGTTTCCGTGATGAAGATTCACGAGCTGATAGATTGGCAGAATTTTATCAGCTTGATGTTGAAATGTCCTTTGTTACCGAAGAAGATATTTTTGCAACTATGGAGCCTGTATTACAGGGGCTTTTTGAAGAATTTTCTGATTTTACAGGGGAAAAAAGGTTAGTTACGCAAGCTCCTTTTCCGCATATAACATATAAAGATGCAATGTTGAAATATGGTTCTGATAAGCCTGACCTTCGTAATCCTCTTGAAATTGTTGATGTTACAGAAGTTTTTGCGCGTGAAGATGTTGAATTTAAAGCTTTTAAATCAGTTATTGCCAAAGGTGGCGTTGTTAGAGCTATACGTGCGCCAAAAGTATCAGATAAATCACGTAAATTCTTTGATTCTCTTAATGATTGGGCAAGAGGAGAAGGTGCGGTTGGGCTTGGATATATTTTATTTGCAGATGGTGAAGGTAAAGGACCAATTGCTAAATTTGTTCCAGAAGCTGCGCAAGATGCTCTTAAAGAAGCCGCTGGATTAGAAGATGGTGATGCAATATTCTTTGTCTGTGATAAAGAATCTGATGCCGCGAAAATGGCGGGTAAAGCCCGTGATAAAATATGTGAAAAAATGGATATATTGGAAAAAGGAGTATATAAATTCTGCTGGATTGTAGATTTCCCGATGTATGAAATGGACGAACAAACAGGAAAAATCGAATTTTCACATAATCCTTTCTCAATGCCACAAGGCGGCGAAGATGCTTTTGATACTGAGAATCCTCTCGATATTAAAGCTCATTTATATGATTGTGTATGCAATGGTTATGAGCTTTGTTCTGGAGCTATACGTAATCACAAGCCAGAAATAATGGAAAAAGCTTTTGGTATAGCTGGATATGGTAAAGAAGTTTTAGAAGAAAAATTTGGTGGTATGCTAAACGCTATGAGGTTTGGCGCTCCTCCGCATGGTGGGTGTGCATTTGGTATAGACAGGATTGTTATGTTATTTGCTGATGAACCTAATCTTCGTGAGGTTGCTCCTTTTGTAATGAATGGACAATTTGAAGATGTTATGATGAATGCCCCTAGCAATATTGATTTAGAACAGCTTAAAGAGCTTCATATCAAGCTTAATCTTCCAAAATTGAAAATAAGCGATAGCGAAGAAAATAAAAAAACCGCATAAAAAACTACACAAAAAATCGCGTGTAGTATCTTTGCGATTTTCATTATCATAATTATAGATATAAAAAAGAAGCGGCCTGATTACAATTATAAAAACCGTAATCAGGCCTTGGGGTTAGCCTGCCTCAAAGGGTTTGGGTTTACGGTTAGGGAATGAGACAGACCGAGGAAACTTTAAAAAAACTTAATCAACCTAACCTATTTATAATTTTATAATCGTTAGCTGAAATGGTATGGAGGGAACTTCTTTCCCATACCATACCTAAAATCAAGGTTTTACAACTACTTTGCTACACCTTGGCTTCAGCTTCCGCGGTTCTTTGTTCATACTGTACCTTTCCCGCGTAATCTTTTTGTTTTCACAAACTAAATTAACCTACATCAGATATATGCCAGATATGTGCCATATGATGAGTCCTAGGAATATAAGGGATATAGACGTATTCAATATATGCAGATAATTCCTTGCGGATATTTTTGCCTAGTCGATGCGGAAATATTTTCCTTTTTTCTATAAAACTGTCTTTGCCTCTTAGGGCTGTTTGCTTTATCATGGCTGGTGATATAATTTTATAAAATACAAATTCATAAGGGGCTATTTCAAGAATATGAGATTTTTTCCAGCAATCGCAATTTTAATTGCAGTCATATCTATTATTTTATTTTCATTCCAAACTAGTGAAACTGTTGAGAATGCTGAAAAAATTAATAATGATAAGAAAATATATAAGG
>JALTZE010000159.1 GCA_027051315.1 Micavibrio sp. | reverse complement strand
CTATATATGTTGGGCGACCATGATTACACTGCCCCGACATAGGAGTATTTTCCATTTGCCTTAAAAGCGAGTTCATTTCTTCGGCATTTAACCTACGTCCTGTTCTGACAGAGCCATGACATGCCATAGTTGCCAATATCCTGTTTATTTCTTCTTCCAACCCTTGTACAGAATCATTTTCTACAATTTCATCAATAAGGTCATATATTAACGTATCTATATCTATCTTATTTCCTAAAATAGAAGGTATAGCTTGAACCGTAATTGCCCCTGAACCAAAACTTTCTATATCAAGACCTGATTTTGATAGCTGTTCAGATTTATCAAGCAATCTTTTTGCATTATCTTCTCCAACCTCTATTATTTTAGGGGTAAGCATTCCTTGTTTTTCTATTCCTTTTTCAGATAGTTGCCTTTTAAATCTTTCATATGTCAGCCTTTCATGTGCAGCATGAGCATCAACAATAACCATACCTTTATCATTCTGAGCAATTATATAATTTTCATGTAAATGTGCTTTTGCTGCTCCCAATGGATATGACATATTTTCTTCATTTATTACTTTTACAGATTTTTCTATTATTTCTCCGTCATCATTTATCTGTAGCTGTTCAATTTCAGCTCTCGCAGATGGGGTAATGTCCATACTAGGTTGATAAGGTTCATAAATCTTTTCAGCAAGTCCCTGATTGTTGCTTGGATTATTATAATATTTATATGAAATATTATTAGAAGGTGTATAATTTCTTTGCAAAGATGAGGTTTGTTTTTGTAAAACTTCCAAAGCACTATCCGATACTGATGCCGATGTTTTATGCCCAAATTGTACTAATGAATGTTTAATTGCGCTAACCATCAACCATCTAATCATTGTCGCATCTTTAAATCTTACCTCTGATTTTGCTGGATGTACGTTAACATCAACATCATTTGAATCTATTTCAACAAATAAAGCGCAAACAGGATATCTATCACGGGCAAGAACATCTGCATATCCACCCCTTAATGCTCCTGTAAGCAATTTATCTTTTACAGGACGTGAGTTAACAAACATATATTGATTTTGTGCGTTACCTTTATTCAAAGTGGGAAGTCCAGCATATCCAGTTATCTTAACACCATCCCTTTCAGCATCAATTTTCATGGAATTTTCTCTAAATTCCCGTCCCATAATCGCACCAAGCCTTGCAAGGCGAACTTCAAACATATCACCAGTTTCTGCACTATAACTAAGAGCAGTCTTACCATTACTAATAAATCTAAATCCAATAGTAGGAAAAGCCATAGCTAATTTTAATATAACATCTTTAACCGCCATATATTCCGAACGTTCTGATTTTAGGAATTTAAGGCGAGCAGGGGTTGCATAAAATAAATCTCTTACTTCTATAACTGTTCCTTCTGGGTGGTTAGAGGGAATAACTTCTCCCTTTTTTCCGCCTTCAACTGATATACTCCAGCCTTGCCCACCTTTTTCCCTACTATTTATTTTTAGGCGACTAACCGCACCTATCGATGGTAGAGCTTCCCCTCTAAATCCGAGATAATTAATCGCAAGTAAATCATTACCCAGCAATTTTGACGTGGCATGACGGTCAAGAGCCGCCACCATGTCATCTTTGCCCATACCTATGCCATTATCTCTCACCGCGATTAGGCTTTTTCCGCCATCTCTTATCTCTATCTCTATACGGCTTGCACCAGCATCAATGGAATTTTCCACCATTTCTTTAACAGCAGCAGCAGGACGCTCAATCACCTCACCTGCGGCAATTTGGTTAATTAATGTTTCTGGTAAATATCTAATTCTCATGAAATCATAATATATCCAGAAAGACTTATAAGTCAGTAATATTGGGAAATATATCTATTAAAGAAAGTGGATAATATTAATATTTAGTATTATCCATTATCGCATTATCAAATATCGCATTATCTATATTTGCTCCTTTTAACGAAGCATGCGATAAATCAGCTCCACTAAAATTAACATTTCTTAAATCAGCCCCATCAAGAATAGCATATTTAAAATTACTACCTGATAAATCGACATTTTGTATCCTTTTGCTACCATCTTCATTATCAAAAAATAGAGGAGAAAGATTAGAGCCAGAAAGATTGGCGCGCATAAAATTGCTATTGCACAATCTTGAGCCACGTAAATCAGCTTTTTTAAGCATACAATTTCTAAAATCAGAATTATCCATTATAGCACTTTGTATTTCAGCATTTTTCAGATTTAGCCCAACAAATATCGAATTAATGGCTTTGGTGGCTGTTAAGGGATATTTACGCAGATTTTCTATTTTACGCATATCGCAATTGCTAAAATCCATTTGTTTTCCTTTTTTACCTGAACTTTCAATCCATTTTTGATGTTCTTTAAGCATAATGGATATTTCTTCTTCACCTCCTTCTATTATTTTAGCATCAGAATTACTATCCAAAGCACCTTCTTTATTCAATCCATGAACTTCACAGCTTGAAAAATCAGCCCCATCTATTATTGCAGATTCCATATCTGAATTTCTTAAATCACAACCAGACATATCAGCAGTAGATAAATTAGCATCAGTAAATTTACTATCTCTAAGGTCTGAATCTTTTAATATTACCCCCGCCATATCGGTATCAGAAAAATCAACATTAGCAGCCCTTGTCCTACTAAGATTTGCATCTGTTAATTTAGCACCTTTCAATATTGTCTGAGGAAAAGCATTGCTATTACTATCCTCTAATATACCACCTTTCCCCTTTTCCATCATTTTTCCTGACCTAAGGTCTGCTTCATTCAAATTTACATTTGTCAGATTAGCCCCAGAAAGATTAGCCCCCCTAAGGTCAGAACGAGAAAGATTAGCATTATCAAGATTGCAATCACTCATATCACATGCGAAAAATGAAGCGCCCTTCAATATGCAAAAAGATAAATCAGCAGAAATAAATTTACATGCACGAAAATCAGCCCCAGATAAATCACAAGCACGAAAATCAAGATGGCTAAGGTCCTTATATTTCATTATAGCACGAGAACCGCCAATAGTTCCTTCCATAAATTTTCTGTGTCTTTCTATAATATCATCAAGCTCAGACTGCTTGACGATAACATATTCATCACTTTTAGAAGGCGGCATAGTCATAAATAAAAGATAAATCCTCTTAAATTTAAATAATGTGATTAAAACATGTTTTATATTCTACCCGATTATTAAGATTAATAAAAGGAAACTATAAATTAATGAG
>JALTZE010000158.1 GCA_027051315.1 Micavibrio sp. | reverse complement strand
CCAATATAGCTGGAATAATTATAATTAAAATAGACCTACCCAATAAGCTTCTTGGTATTATATTTTTTATTTTTCTTGTAAATTTCTTAATCATATTCTTAAAATATATCCTTGCCCTCTAACTGTAACGATATGGTCAGGTTCTTTTGGATTTTGTTCCAGCTTTTTTCTTAACCTAGTAATCATCACATCAACAGTTCTATCCCCTGCATCAACATTACAAATTTTTGCCAGCTGCTCTCTTGATAAAGTAACACCTGCTTTTTTTACCATTCCTGATAAAAGTAAATTCTCACCTTGAGTTAACTTCACACAAATATTTTCTTCATCTACAAGCTTTCCTGATAAAATATTGTAACTCCACTTTCCTATAATAATATTATCTTTTATTTCATCTTTTTTATATCTTCTTAATATCGATTTAAGTCGAAATACAAGCTCCTTTGGCTCAAAAGGCTTTGGAAGATAATCATCAGCCCCCGATTCAAATCCCTTTATCCTGTCATCAATTTCTCCCAAAGCGGTCAAAAGCAAAACAGGAATATCATTAAATTTACTTTTTATATCCTTGGTAAATTCCAAACCACTTTTATTTGGCATCATAACATCAACTACCAAAGCATCAAATTCAGTAATTTCCATTATTCTTTCTGCTTCGATAGCATCATTAGCAGTAAGAGCAAGATACCCATTTTCAATAAGATAACGGGATAAAAGCTTTCTTATCCTGTCATCATCATCAACAATAAGTATATGGGGCATTAAAGAAAATTTTTTCAATGATAACCTGCCTAAAAATCAAAATACCATCTTCACAAAAGATAATAATAAATGCAATATATCTAAATATAACCACAAATAACAATTAGTTTATAGATAAAAATAACCAGATACAAATAGGAAAACAAAATGTCACTTTTACCTTTTGATGACCGAGATGGTTGGATATGGCTTAACGGAGAAATGCTCCCATGGAAAGAGGCCAAAACACATGTTCTTACCAATGCCCTACACTATGGTAACGCTGTATTCGAAGGTGAAAGAGCATATAATGGCAAAATTTTCAAATCAAAGGAACATTCAGAAAGACTTATAAGGTCGGCAAAAATACTAAATATGAAAATTCCATTTTCAGCAAAACAAATATGCCAAGCAAAAGAAGAATTAAGATTAAAAAATAACCTCAAGAACTGTTATATAAGGACACTTGCTTTTCTTCGTGCTGATAAAATGGGTCTTGATTCTGATGGAATAAGAACAGATATGATGATAGCCGCATGGGAATGGCCCAGCTATTTTTCAGAAGAAAAAAGAGAAAAAGGCCTAAATATCAGAACAGAAAAATACTGGAGAAAGCCAGCACCTAACACCGCCCCAACAGCCAGCAAAGCAGCTGGATTATATATGGTTAATACTCTTGTTAAAACAGCAGCAACAAAAGCTGGCTTTGATGATGCACTCATGCTGGATTATAAAGGGCAAGTTGCCGAACTTTCCAGTGCTAATATATTCATGGTAAAAAATAACAAAATATATACCCCTATCCCTGATTGTTTCCTAAACGGCATTACAAGACTTACTATAATAGATATAGCAAAAGAGAAAGGATATGAAGTAGAAGAAACAATAATACTACCAGAAGATTTACACAATGCCGATGAGATATTCGCCACAGGAACAGCAGCAGAAATAGCAGCCATAGGAAAAATAGACGAACACAAATACCAAGTAGGTTCAATAACCAGAGAACTTAGAGAAAGCTATGAAAATCTTGTTAGGTATAATTAATCATAGAAATAAAATCTGCAAGCTTCCCCTGTAATTTTGTTTTTACACTATCTTCAACAAATGCACTTTCAATAGCTGTATTTGTAATGGATATAATTTCTTCTATAGAAAATCCCATCTTACCATGCAATAACTGATATTCATTACCGATGGAGCTATGAAAAAAAGGAGGGTCATCACTATTTACCGTACATCTAACCCCTAAATCCACCAATTTTCTTAAAGGATGATTGGCAACATCATCTACATCTTTTAAAACACCTGTCTTAACATTACTAGAAGGACAGACTTCTAAAACAATTTCCTTATCAATAATTTCTTCTACAAGCTTTTTATCTTCTAATATTCTAACCCCATGTCCAATCCTTTTTAAACAGGGAATAGCTTTTAAACTATTTCTAACACTTACAGAACCACAATTCTCACCTGCATGTGCTGTAAGCCCCTTACCAGCTTCGTTAGCAATTCTAAAAGCTTCCTCAAAAGCAAATATATCATCTTCCCTTTCAAGTCCTGCAATACCAAAACCAGTTACATATTTTTCTTCATGTTTATGAAGATATATAGCAATATCCTCTGCAATTTTTACTGCATCAACATTTCCCAAAAAACGAACAATAGTACATAACAACCTGCACTCAATCCCTGTTTTTTCCTTTGCTCTATTGATACCATCGGATAAACAATCAACCAATTCCTCATGAGATAAACCAGCATTAACCATTCCATGATAAGGAGAATATCCTATCTCACAAAAAATAACATTCTCATCTGCACTTCTTATCAAATAATCATAAATAATATCAGAATAATCAGAAGCAGTCTTTATACAAGAGGCTACAATATCATATGCATTAATAAATTCATCAAACCCGTTCCAGCTATATTCACCATTTTTTATAAAATCATCGGGTAATTTACAACCGTTCCTATCCGCAAACATAACAACCATTTCAGGTGAAACAGTTCCTTCAAGATGAACATGCTGTTCAACTTTTGGCATAGAACTTACATACTCATTAATCAATATCAATCGGCACACCAGGTAAATATTTGCTCGTTCTAATAGTCAATGATGATTTCACCGAAGCAACATTATGGGCAGATGTAAGCTTATCTGTAAGAAATTTTTGATAATCATCCCAATCTTTGGCAACAACCATTAATAAAAAGTCAGTTTCCCCAGCCAACATATGGCATTCTCTTACTTGGCTCCATTCATTAACAAGAGCTTCAAAAGCTGATAATTCTTTCTCAGATTGATTTTCCAAACGAACTTTACAAAAAACAGTAACAGCATAACCAAGAGAAGCATTATCAACAACAGCATGATACGACTTAATAAGCCCAGCTTCTTCCAACGCTCGAACTCTTCTTAAACAAGGAGGAGCAGATATACCAGCATTTTTTGCCAATTCAACATTAGTAATTCTGCCATTATCCTGAAGATCTCTTAAAATCTTCTTATCAATTTTATCAAGCTTAACTCTTGCCATACTATTATGT
>JALTZE010000157.1 GCA_027051315.1 Micavibrio sp. | reverse complement strand
GGAACTCCAGACTTTTTATCAAAATTTTCACCTTTCACCAGATATTTTTGAGGTTGTTCATATTTCAAAATCTCTCCCAGTCTTACCCTTTTCCACCCTTCAGGTAAGTTTTTAGGCTGATTTTTGTTTGGCATTTTATAATTTTTCCTCTTTTTTATGTGGTAAAATCCCTAAAATTAACATACTTTAGTATTATAATACTAAAATTGAGAGTTGAATTTATTAGCATAGAAGGAGCAAGGAAAAATTTAGAAAAGGAGAATTGGAATGCCTTTAAAAACTTATAATATTTTTTTAAGTCATTCTTGGAGTTATAGTGATGCTTATGAAAAATTAATGAAACTTTTGAAAGAAGCTCCTTATTTTTATTTTAAAGATTATTCTGTACCAAAAGATGATCCTATTCACAATGCTCCAAATTCTGAAGCTCTTTATGAAGCCATAAAAAGACAAATGGCTCCTTGTCATGTAGTTTTAGTAATGGCTGGTGTATATGCAACATATAGCACTTGGATTAAGAAGGAAATCAAAATAGCTAAGACTGAGTTTTCTAATCCAAAGCCTATTATAGCTATAAAGCCGTGGGCTCAAACTAATATTTCACAGTTTGTGCAAGAACATGCTGATGAGATAGTAGGTTGGAATACAAACTCAATTGTATCAACTATAAGGAAATGGGCTTTATGAGTGAAAGTAAAAATAAGTATGGAGAAAAATTTAATGACCACTTATTAGAACAGTACAAATTATATGTAGAAATGGCTGATAAAATAAGTGAAAGAAGAATGCAAACTAATAAATTTTATATCTCTATATTGTCAGCTCTACTTGCTCTACTTTCCATACTAATAAGTAAAGATAGCTTTAATCAAACTTTAACATTTGCCATTGTTTCTCTTTTAGGTATAACTTTGAGTATCTTATGGTATATAAACATAAAATCTTATAGACAGCTTAATTCAGGAAAATTTAAAATTATTCATGAGATGGAACAAAATCTACCTTTTCCTTGTTATGATAGAGAGTGGCAAATATTAGGAGAAGGTAAAGAGAAAAATAAGTACTTACAACTTACAAGAGTTGAAAAGTATATCCCTCTTATCCTTTCTATCCCTTATGTTATTCTACTTTTATATGTTTTAATACCTCTATTCTTATCAATGTGTAGAAAATAAGATGATTATAATTAAAGTTTTTTTCCATAATCTCGCTTTAACATTCTAAGCATATCAAACAAATTCATATATTCAACATCAAAAAATTCACAGATATTCGGGATTTTAATCCGTGCATTAAATTTTCCATCTTTATCTTTTGAATTATCTAAATTCACCCTACCTTCTTGAGTAACTAATATCATGCTTTTATGTTTTGCAAAAGATATTATTTCAGGGTCTCTCCCTTTTAGGAATATATTAGCTTTTTCCTGTTTGAAATTTTGCATTACAAAATTTGAAATAGAACCTACTATCTGGAACATTTCAGGCTCTAAGGGAGTAAATAAAGTTTCTTTATGTTGCCTTGCCCATTCTAAAAGTTCTTCATCTTTATACCCTTCTTTTAATTCTTCATACACACTTTCAGGAATTAAAATAATACCATCATCACAACACTCTAAAATTAGTTCCCAAAATCGTGGCAAAATATCAAAAGCATAATATCTATTTTTAGCCTCAATTAGACAGTTAGTATCAAGGCAAAATTTTTTATTCTGTTGTGGCACCTGTTGTTCCTCTTATGTTTTCTATTAGATTGTTTAATGTTTTTATATTTTTTACGTTAAGAAGTTGTGCCGCTTCTTTGTATAAAATCTCCCCAGACATTAGACTGTTAATTACCTCGTAAGTAAATGTTTTGCTGTTTCTAACTGGTAATGTTCTGTAATAATCTCCTCCGCTTTTTTCAGTTTTTTTGTGTTCTTCTTGTTTTTCTTCTAACCATTCTTTTTTTAGTATTTCTATAATTTCTTTTTGGGTTCTGGAAGATATAAATCCAAGATTTAACGCCCTATAGCTTAATGCCTGTTTGCTTATTCCAAATTTTCTGCTTAGTTCCCTGATATTTTCTAAAGGTTCAAGGTTGTTATTCCAGTATTTTTCTATTCTTTCTTCAGGCATAAGTATTTCTACTGCAACCTGATTGCATAATCTTTCTATCTGGTTCTGATTTTCTAAATCAACATCACTAATGCCGCTTTCCCCTATCCATATATGTGCAAGTTCATGAAATAAAGTGAATATCTGTGCTTTTATACTATCAGCGGCATTTATAAAAATAAGGGGTGCTATTTTATCTACTAAAACAAATCCTCTAAATTCCATAGGGTCTAACTTTATATGACTGTTATTAAAAAGAATACTGTTTTTTAGGACTAAGATACCTTTATTCTCAGCTTTGTTGGAAAAATTAAGAAGCATTTCAGAAGGAGGTTTTCCAAAGTCTTTTTCAGATATCTCAAGTGTGCTTTGTATGTCAGTAGCTATTTCTTTAGGAGAGGTATCTACGGAAAATCTTCCTACGAAATCAAGTTGTGGAAAGTCATTTTTTAATCTTTTTTGTTTTATCCAGTCTTGTTTGTTTTTTGTATCGTAGTATATTTCAAAAAATGTTTGACTTAATGGGATACTCTCTTTATTTCTTCTGAAATCTGGGATGTCTAATTCATTTTCAGGGATTTTTTCTAAGAAAAAATATCCAAATGGTATTCTTAAAGCGTCTGCTAATTTATGTAGCTGTTTATATGTTGGAAAATCTTTTCCATCAAGAAAGTTTTTTATTTTTTCTTCTTTTATGCCTAATTTCTTAGATAATTCAGAAATGGATAAATTACTTCTTATTATTGCCCATTTTAGAATGCTTGTGTTAAATTTTATTTTCATTTTCATAATTAAAAATCCAAAGATTTAAATCAAAATTATATTATAAATATCGGGAAAAAACTTATGTTAAGCAAAATTTCATTTTAATTTCAGAATTTTCAAAAACTCTGCAGGTTCATATATTGGAATTTCATTGGCTTTAAAATCTCTGACATTTCTTGTAATTAAAACATCACAATTAGAATGTATAGCAGAGGCATAAATTACTCCATCTTCAAAATCATTAAAATTTAATTTCCGTGCTGTTTCTAAAACAGTCCTATTAACTGTGGCTATATCAAACAAAGAAAAAATCAAATCTATACTTCTTTTTC
This sequence comes from Micavibrio sp., assembly GCA_027051315.1. Lineage (GTDB taxonomy): Bacteria > Pseudomonadota > Alphaproteobacteria > Micavibrionales > Micavibrionaceae > JALTZE01. The sequence goes on along the minus strand of JALTZE010000157.1, from coordinate 102 downwards.
CTTCTTCCTTATTTAAGGATTTTTCAATCAAATAATAGATAGTTGTTATTGTTGTAGCACATATAACCCCTGTAATTTCTCCTTTCTCCACTTTTGAGATTA
>JALTZE010000156.1 GCA_027051315.1 Micavibrio sp. | reverse complement strand
ATCTATTGAAAACTGGGGTGTTAGGTGTTTTTTTACTGATTTTATATTTAATTCCAGTTGTCGAAGCATTAAAGCGTCTGTTATGGTATCGCCCTGCTTTGGCTTTGGCATTTATTTGTGTACTTGTGATAAATATTACTTTATATGCAAGTTTTAAATCGTTTGAATTTGGTCTTGTTTTATTGCTTATTATAGGCTGGGGAGCAAGAGCAGTACAGGCAGATGCCGAAAGGCAGAGCCATTTTTTTAGAATAGTATGATTTTAACATAGGGGAATGAATTTGCCCAAAAAAGGCAGAAAAGCTTCTGTTTTATTTATTAATCGAGTTTATCCACCAGCTCATGGTGCAACTGGGAGGATGGTTCGTGACCTTGCTCGTGCTTTTTCGATGAATGGCTGGGACGTTACTGTGCTTACTTGTGATGTTAAGTCTGGAAAAGAAAAAGATGGTAATATAGTAATAAAGAAAGTTAAAGCTCCTGTATTTAAGAAAAATAGAACCTCTTATCTAAAAGTATGGTGTAAGTTATTATTATCGGGATTATTTAGCAAAAGACATGATTTGATTATAAGTTTAACTGACCCTCCTATGTTAGTTGTTGCAGCAAGGATTATTGCATCTTTAAAAGGCTCTAGACATATGCATTGGTGTCAGGATTTGTATCCAGACCTTTTTCCTGTCATTGGTGTTAAAATTTCTTCATTTTGGGAGAGGTTTTTGAATCGCCTTAATATAAAATCTTTGAAATCATGTGATAGGGTGGTTGTAATTGGTCGTTGTATGGCAAGAATTATAATGCAAAAGGGAATTGATGCACAAAAAATAGCAGTAATTCCTAATTGGCCTGATAAAGAGCTTGCTAAAAAAGAAAGCTATTCTCATTTTAATGATGCTGTTTCTATAGAAAGAGAGTTAGAGGGGGTAGATGGTAGACCGTTATTTGTAGATAAAGAGCCTAAATTTAGAGTTTTATATGCTGGTAATATTGGAAAGGCTCATCCCATAGAAACTATAATAGATGCTGCTACTATGCTTTCTCTTGATAATCCCGAGATTGAGTTTGTATTTGTGGGAGAAAGTGAAGGTCATTTAAGACTTGCCAGAGAAAGAGCAAGGAGAGGATTGGATAATATAAGATTTCTTCCTTATCAGCCTGTAAGCAGGTTGAAAGCTTTGATGGAAAGTGGAGATATTCATATAATAACTATGTCTGATAAAGCTGCAGGATTGCTTGTCCCTTGTAAATTATATTCTGCTTTGGCCGCAAAACGTCCGTGTGTTTTGGTAGGTCCTAATAATTGTGAAATAGCAAAAATTATACATGATTTTAGGGCTGGTGATGTTGTTGCGCATGGTGATGCTATTGCTTTGGCTAATGTTATCAGGAAATATAGAAATAATGGAGAGGAATGGTACTCTGCCTATGAGGGGGCTTCTCAGGCAGGAAGGATTTTTGTTCCTGACGAATCTATCGCGGCATGGCTGCAGCGGGCTCGTGATGTTGTTCTAGGACGTAAAAAAAGGTAGGGATATGGCAGTTATTATTCAAGAACCTACTTTGAAAGAAATTATAAAAGATGCTTGGAAAAGCAAGATATATATTTTGCTTTTTGGTGTTGTTTTCTTTTTTATTTCTGTTTTGCTTGTCTATTTTATGAAGCCTTTTTACAAGGCGGAAGCGATTATATCTTCTTCTTTTATATTAAATAATATAGAAGAAGAGAAAGATTTGACTGTATCTATGGAAAATATTATAAATTTTGATGATTTATTTATTTCTTATCAGCAAATATTGACAGGCCCGGTAACGGCTAAGGCTGTCATTAATGATAGGGTAAGAAAGATTGCGGAGCAGGATTGTATTTTTAAAGGGTGTAATAGGGAATTTGTAATATGGAATAGCCAAGAATTTTCTGATTATATAAGAGATAAGGTTAAGATTGAGCCTGTTGCAATGACAAATTTTCGGAAAATAACATATGAACACCCAGATAAGGAAAGTGCTGTTTATATGATTTCTGTATTACATGAACAGGCAAATAATATCATAAAATCAAGAATAGAAAAAAGTTTAGAAAAGAGAATAGATTATCTAAAAAAAAGCCTTGAAGGTGATTTATATCCAGATAATAGAAAAGCTGTAGTTAAAATGTTGATGCAGTATGAATATATATTAATGCTTACAAGGGTAGAAGAATATATAGCAGCAAAATATATAGAGCCTGTATATGTTTCTAATAAATCTGTTTGGCCTAGAAAATATATCTTTATTACAGTTTTTATCTTTGTTGGTATGTTATTGGGATATGTTATTGCTGGAATTAGAAAATCATAGGAGTTGTTATGGTTGGGGCTCTTCCTATATCTGTTATCATATCTACTTTTGAAGAAGAAAAGAATATAGCTAGATGTTTAGAACCGTTATCTGTATTTGACGAAGTTATTATTGTGGATTCAAATAGTTCTGACTATACGGTAGATATTGCCAAAAAATATAATGTAAGAATTGTCAATTTTACTTGGAATGGTAAATATCCGAAAAAAAGGCAATGGATTTTGGATAATGTAAAAACTAGGAATAATATTATTTTTTTTCTTGATGCAGATGAAATTGTAACAAATGGTCTTGTTGATGAATTAAGCAAAATGAAAGAATATTCTCATGGCTATTTTGTTAAAGGATTATATGAGATGAATGGAAAGATTCTAAAATTTGGTCTTTCTAATTCAAAACTTGCTTTATTTGATAAGAGATATTTTAGATTTCCTGTAATTGATGATTTGGATATAGAGGCTATGGGGGAGATTGAAGGGCATTATCAACCTGTACCAATAAATGATAATGTTACTATCGGTAAGTTAAAAGGATATGTGATTCATAGAGCTTTTGAAGATGAAAAAAAATGGAAAGAAAGGCATGAAAGATATGCTATATGGGAAAGGGGAATGAATAAAAAAAATGCATGGCCAGAAGACCCTGTGTTATATCGAAGATATTTAAAAAAAATATTTAGGAATATTCCTTTTAGATATGTTTTTGTATTTTTGTATTCTTATTTTTTTCGTTTAGGCTTTCTTGATGGTTGTGAAGGTTTTGATTTTGCAGTAAAAAAAATGTATTATTATCACGCTATCCGTTAAAATTTATTGTCTTAGCAAGTAATCGTAGTATTTACTATATTCATAAGTATTATATATCTAATAGTACTTGATTTATTATTAAAAAGAATATTTAAATTTGTATAGAGTATTTTGTAAATACGATTTTACTGATTTAAATATGGTATATATTTTATGGATTTAGATAAAAATATAGCTTT
>JALTZE010000155.1 GCA_027051315.1 Micavibrio sp. | reverse complement strand
ATCAGGATGTGTATCAAACGGAACAAATCCGTGGGAACGTCCGACAACCTATAAACCTGCAGAAGAAAAACCAAGCTCGTTATCATCCACAAATCGCTGGAGCGGTACAAATCCAGAAGAACAAGCAAAACAAAATGATGATGAATTTTATGAATGGTATAAGAATCTTAGAAAAAATGATAAAATCACTCCAACACAAAATAATCAAGCATTGCAAATTGATAAATCATACGAAAATCACCTACCACCTATAAAAGTTGCATTTCTTGCACCTTTATCAGGTAAATATTCTCATCTTGGTAATGCCCTTTTAAACTCAGCTCAGCTTGCTTTATTTGATATGGCACCATCAAGTTTCGAACTAATACCAAGAGATACAAAAGGAACTACTGAAGGGGCAAAAAATGCCGCAAAATCAGCCATAAATGCTGGCGCACAGATAATATTAGGTCCTTTATTCTCAAGCTCAACCAAAGCAATAAAACCAATAATACGCAGCAGCAGAATAAATATGATTTCCTTTTCTACGGACTGGTCACTTTCCGATTATAATACATTTGTAATGGGTTTTATGCCATTTCCTCAAGTAAATAGGATAATAAATTATGCCATTGCCAATAATTATAAAAAAATAGGCGTATTTGCCCCACAAACAGATTATGGCAATGCCGTTATATCAACATACAGGAAAGTCGCCTATAATGCAGGAATATCGGCAACTGATATAGTACAATTCCCCCCATACAAAACAAATATATCACCCTTATTACGAAGCTTCACCCTTTATGATGAACGCGTAGAAGCCATGAATCAAAAAATCAGACCATTAAAAGAACAATTAAAAAAAGACCCAGAAAATCTTGAGATTGTTGAGAAGATAAGAGAGCTTGAAAAAAATGGCGATACATATGGAGAAATGCCTTTCGATGCCATATTACTACCAGTAGGAGGGGAACAAGCCATATCAATAGCCAATCTATTAAGTTTTTACGACCTTACTCCTGATAAAGTTAAAAGATTAGGTCTTGGTTTATGGGACGATGAAGCACTAGCAACAGAAAAAAATCTTGATAATAGCTGGTTTGCAGCCCCCTCACCTCACCTTAGAAAAAAATTCAACAAAAGATACCAAGAAATCTATCATGAATCCTCCCCAAGGCTAGCGACCCTTGCTTATGACGCCACAGCCCTTACAATATTGCTTGCAAAAAATTCATATAAACAAACTGGCGCAATAAATTTCACCAGAGCATCCCTTATAGACCCCAACGGATTTACAGGAATAGATGGGATATTCCGTTTTCACTCAAATGGATTAATAGAAAGGGGGCTTGCAATACTAGAATATAAAAATGGAAAGATAGAAGTCTTAGAAAAAGCCCCAACAACATTCCAAAATTATCAGTATTAATCCTATAATAATTACTAGTAAAACTAAATATCATAAAATACTATTAGAAGGCTTAGGGCATTTCAAGTGCATAACAAAGTAGTCGCTATCTTCTTCAGGGTAAATCCCTACCAACTGCAAACCTGCCTTCTTCGTAAAGAAACTTGATAAAGTATCAAAATTCCATTTTCTTGAATGAATAACAGGCATTCTATCACCTTTAGTTATATCAATTTCAATGGCATTTCCTGTATCAGGATTAACAATTGATAATGTATGTTCTCGTTTTGCTACAGCATAAACAGTTAATTTATGCTTACCAGAAATACTATTATCCCAAGCTGTTTCAACTTTCCAATTATTTTTGGTATCATAATCTTTACTAATGATACCAATATCTTTAGCATAATCAAAAAAACTTAATATAAATTCATTATATTCTTTTGTTTCCTTATATGTATACATTATATCACTCTTATCATTTCTTCCATCAAAAGGAATAACAATATGTGTCCCAGTTCCAAAACCTTGCTGTATATTAGCAATAACTGATAACATTTCATCTTCTGCTGTTCTTTTAGGTTCTGTTATAAATTCTGGCATATTTAATAACGTACCCCCTGTTATAAGTACAACAGCGACATTACCATTAGTATTTCTACACTGTTCCCTATATACTTCTAAAGCTCTAGGTTTTGTAATATCAATCTCGCTAACTCCAATATCAATACTATAAGGATATATGTTAGCACTTACATATTGAGCTGTTTCAACAACATCATTAAAATTATTACTAAGTAATGATATTGATTTTAATTCACAATGTTCACTCTCATAAATAGCTCTTGCAACAAGGTTAGTTTTTTTCTTAAAACTATGTACATTAGTTCCTATATCTACCAAAATAGTACCTGATGAAGGAAGATTCTTTACAAATTCAGAATCTCTTACCGTGTGCCGTATCAATTCAATCTCTTTTTCATAATGAGGGGCGTAATTTTTACTTTTAACAAGTTTATCCCATTTATCAGCAAAATAAAGATGGGCACCAAGCTCCCCCGCACTTCTACCAGAAAGAGTATTAAATATAGCTTTATACAGTTCCATTGCTGACTGCTTTTTACTTTCTTTGCTACGAGCAGGAAAATAAGCCGTTGCAGGTCTAGTATTTTCATAAGAAACAGTACAAGTATCGTCTTCCTTATCTAATAAAACTATTCTATCAGAAACCATATTAATTACACCCTGTTAATATTACTATTATTTTTATTTATTCCCACTTGGTTTTATCGATATGCTCCATATCGCATCAAACTGGAGTCTGTAAGCATTTGCTATTCCAGGATAATCAAGAACAACAGCTGTTGGCTCGTCTTGAAATAATAAAAATGCCAATTTCTCACCATAAACATAAAATGGAACTGATGAAAAAACTTCCTTTGGCTGCCATTTATATACCGCATATTCAGAATCCGCCAAAAAAAAATCATCACCTTCTTTTATCAAGATATTATAAAAAACCCCTCCTATAGATTTCATTCTATTTGAATGAATCTCAAGCTGTTCTTCACTTAGAATCTTATTAAATATTCTTTCATCAACATTACTAACTAATACCTTACCGGGATTACGCCTAACTGTTTCATATATATCTTCATAAAAATTCCAAAAATCCGTTTTTCCAGCGTATATCTTTACATGCCCTCGTCTAAAACGAATCCCATCCGCTTCCAAAAACTCTATACCAGCACTTTCAAAAGAATTTTTTATTTTCTCCAATGTATGTGCTCTTGGAACTGAATTACCACTTTCAATACTGCCAAGAGAAGTAGCAGAAATACCCGTCCTTTCGGAAAGGTCGGATTGGGACCAGTTTAATATCCCTCTTGCTCCTCTAATCTGTGCCGTCGTTATGGTCATTACACTACCTTATTTTAAATCATGTCACAAAGTTATTATC
>JALTZE010000154.1 GCA_027051315.1 Micavibrio sp. | reverse complement strand
TTGTATGAATCAATTGGATATTTTCTTGCTCAAAAAAACCATTTTCATCAGGTCCTCTATGGAACAGATCTTTAATTACTTTTTTAATGTCCAATTTAAAATTGATACTACCTGCTATACCACACATGTTTACCTGTCGATAAATTTATTTCTATCCAAAGAATAATATAATATAGCAAGAATAAACCAAAATATAAAATGTCTAGCGTAGAAATGGAAAAAACCAAAAATTATAAATGAAATCAAGAGACTCAAAGATAAATATTTTTTCAATTTTAACAAGTGAAACATATAAGTAACAAATAGTGCATATACAGAGATTACTAGAGGTAGCCCAAACTGCATACTTAAATCTAAAAATGTATTATGTGCTTCCCTCCCCTCAAATGGAGAAAAAAATCCTGAGAAGTTCCCTAATCCTAAACCTATAAATGGGCTTTCTATAATAACTTCTAAACTATTTTTAAAAAGAGCTATTCTTCCACCTGTAGATGCTGAACCTTCATCAGCAGAATACCATATATCTTGTACTATATTTTTAAAATTAGTAAAAAATAAAAGTAAAATTATTATAAAATGAATAGAAAAAAATGTATACATCTTCATGTAAAAAGTTAATTTTAATTTGTCAAGTATTTTTAAGAAAGTAAATATATAAATTCCTACAAATAATGAAAAAAATGCAGCATCTGATTTGACAAAAAATAAAACTATTAAGATTAAAGTAGATAATATAAAAAAATATTTATATTTTGATAAAATAGATAACAAAAAAAGTAATCCTATACCATAAAAAGCTAATTGGTTCGGATTGTTTGCAAATCCTTCAAAACGTCCAGCTTTACTCAAAATAAGTGAATTAGGTAGCGTAAAAGATATTAGGTTAACTATGATATATATAAACGATGCAAAGATTATAATATTACTAATATACAGATAATTTCTCTTAAATGCCAAATACAAAGAAAAAAAGAAAAGTAAATTTAACACAAAAGAAGTATAATAAAAAGGAGAAAAAATATTTTTTTCTATGTTTTTATACATTATAAACGTTACCAAAGGAGACACAAAAATTATACTAACAAATAGGATAAACTTCACACATCCTAAAAAATCAAATCTAAATTTCAAAATATCCAATTTATATTTTAAAATTAATAAAACTGTAGCAAATAAAATAAAAACTTCTGAAGGTCCTATATATCCACTAAATCTAAATTTTGTAAAACATCCCAGACCTAAAGCTATTCCTACAAATACTTCTATTATTTTATTTAAACTAACCATGAAGACAAATCTTTGTTTGTTAATTTAGATAACAAGATAATATCATCATAATAATAATTAATTATTTCCTTTCTTACATTTTCTGGTAATTTTGGTCGTTTCTGTTCTTTGGCTAAAATATTTCTTAGATAATTAACAAATTTAAATTTTCCATATATTCCCATAAATTTTCTTATTTTGCTTTCTGACAATCCAAATTTCAGTTGAATATCTCTAATCATAGGAAATCTTAATTGTTTAGACATATTATAACTAGGAAAATATTCCCTATTATCGTTAGGAACTTCCAGAAACTTCAGTACCCTACTATATTCTTTTTTAGGATCTTTTTTTAAATTCTCTTGAAATATAATTAACACTCTATCTGGAGTAACTATTCTATAAAGTTTTTTCAATTGTTGTCCTAACAAACCTATTGATTGATAATCCAGTAGTTTAGGATCATAAATCGTTGCTTTTACTTTTAATCTTTTTCCTTTTCTTCTCTCTTTAGAAATTTTCCAAGCATTAAAAAAATTTTTTATATTTTCTACACCACTATATATTTGTTGCCAATGCAAAGAATATAACATATCTACAGGATTTCTTAACATTACAATGTATTTACTACCAGGTAGTGTTTGCTCTATATTTTTTACAGCAACATTAGAATATAAATACCAAACCGAGGCTTCACCAATAGCTATATGTCTTTCATTTGCATTTTTAAACAGAGAATAATAAAAGTTTTTATCTCGAACCGCAGAATATATACTAAAATCTGTACACCAATAGTAAGGTTCTTTTATTGATGACATATAGATATTAGGGTGCTCCGACAGCCAATATGCCAAAGATGTTGTTCCACATTTAGGAGCACCTATAATGAAAAAATTTGGTTTTTTCAAATTCAATTCTCCTTATATTTATTTTTTATCATAATAGAAATTTTCTATAGTTTAGGAATAAAAATTATCCATTTCCCTAAAAATTTACTTACTTTATATCCTGAAATAACATTCCAAAACAAAATTGAAATAAATGTAGATATAGCAGCTCCTATTATACCTAAATAGGGAACAAAGAGTAAATTTAAAATTATATTAAGCAAACTTCCTACAAGTATAATGTTTTGTACAAAAACCTGATTTCCAGTCATGTTTAATATAGGAATTACACTTCCAAAATATACATTTATAAATTGAGATAAAGTCAAAATTATTAAAGATATTTGTCCATACTTAAACTCCTGTCCAAATATATATAAAATTTCCTTTGAAAAAAGAACCGTTAATAATGTTATAGGAAAAGAAATCATAGTCATTATTCTTGTAATTTTCTTGGCAAAACTCAATAATTCATTAAGATTTCTATTTGCATAAAACTCTGCGAACTTTGGTGCTGCTATTGTATTTATTGCCATCAGCGAAAGACTGGTTATCATTGATACTCTCAATGCTACGTTATATATCCCCACTTCTTCTTCTGTTCTAAATACCCCTAACATTATAGTATCAGTCCAACCCATAATCAATGCCAGAGAACTTGAGAAGAGCATTGGAACAGAGACAGAAAGTATATAGGAATAGGTTAATGGTTTATAAGTCTTTCTGAAGTTCGGTGCAATATTTAGTTGGTTTTTCCATACAAAATAAGCTACCAAAGATATTATAAATACTGAAAAGATATAAGTTAATACTGGCACTTGATTTAGAAAATTTAATTCAACATTAATTATATTCAGTACATGACTTGTTAATAGAAGTGTTCCTATCCCAAGAAGTATAGAAGCTAATATAAAAATTCCTGCCTGTTGCAGAAACATATATTCCTTTATTTTTTTTAACCCTCTAAGACTTTCGGTATGAATGAACAGCAAGACAAAAGGAACTATTCCAATAGAGACTATTTTAAAATAGGGCTCAAGATTAGGCTTTTTAAATATAAGCTCGGCTATATATGGAGATGAAAAGAAAACTAAAATTGAAATGATTATGGAAAAAGGTAGAACAAGTTTTATAGCTTTTTTATAAATATCTTTTACTATTTCCCATTTTCCTTGTGATGAATATTCTGCAACAAATCTGAGGAGTGCTGTATCCATCCCAAGACGACCAATAACAGATGATATCTGC
>JALTZE010000153.1 GCA_027051315.1 Micavibrio sp. | reverse complement strand
TTATTGCATCTGCTTTGGCCTTTTTAAGGCGTTTTTCTGATATACATCCACCAAGAATATTGATGGATTTCATTCCTATATGCCTTGCTATTTCTGGTTCTTCAAATGAATCTCCAATTATAAATGCATCTTCAGGATTTATATTATTTTTCTCCAGATATTCTCTCATTCTTTTTTCTTTATTCATTTTACTGATAACAGATTCATTCGAGATATTTCCAGAAAGATGATCGAAATAATACCAAATGTTAAATCTTTCCAATTGTTTTTGCACATTGGTTGTTAAATGATTTGTAAGTATTATTACACTAAAATTATTTTCTTTTAGCCACTCTAATAAATCTATAGTTCCTTCCCTAAGATTACATTCAAGAGCAGCTTTTTCATAAACATCAACAAAAAGTTTTGATGCCTTTTCAGGAGAAGCCAGAAACTTATCAGGGTGTACTCCATTTCTTTGGTAAAGATGGATAACAGGAAAATCAAAACTATCTCTGTATCTATCAATGTCTATAGGTTCTACACCAAAAGCCTCCAAGCAGGCATTAGCACCAATAAGATTAGCCTCCGCGTCATCAAATAATGTGCCATTCCAATCAAATACTGCAAGTTTTTTATTCATTATATTCCTTTTTGAAAATATTCCCCAAATGTAGGAAATAAAAAGACAGCCCCAACATAATAGGGGCTGAATTATAAAATCTCAATATATGTTTTAACTAAGCAGCTTTCTTAAGTGCTTTTTCTGCTTCACCAACAATAGCTTTAAAAGCATTTGAATCATTTACAGCTAGCTCAGCAAGCATTTTTCTATCTACTTCGATGCCGGCTTTCTTAACACCATTCATAAAACGTGAATATGTTAGACCATGAAGTCTTGAAGCTGCATTTATACGCTGTATCCAAAGACGACGAAAATCACGTTTCTTATTACGACGGTCTCTATATGCATATTGTAATGCTTTTTCAACTCTTTGTACTGCTATACGAAAGCAATTATTTGAACGACCACGATATCCTTTGGCCATTTTAATTATTTTACGATGTCTTGCATGTGCGGTTGTTCCGCCTTTTACTCTTGCCATGATACGTCTCCTTTATGCTGCTGCTTCTGATTTAGTTGAGGTTTTTCTTAACTTGCGACCATATGGAAGCCAGTTTCTCAATATCAAACGGGCATCAGCCTTACATAAAACACCTGTTCTACGTGCTTTGCGTTTCATTGATTTTGGTTTATTTTGCATCATGTGGCTTGTAAAAGCATTACCTGATTTTATTTTACCTTTTGCAGTAAGCTTAAAACGCTTTTTTGCTCCGGATTTAGTTTTCATTTTCGGCATTTCTTTTCTCCATAAAATTAGAATTAGCGGTAAACGAGGCAGCCGATACTCCAGCCAGATTACCTAGTTAATGCAGTTTTATAGTTATAATAAGCTAAATAATCAAGAAAAAAATCAGTTATATATTATATTTCGCTTGATTGTATAACAAAATCATATTCCCAAGGAAAATGAATCCATGTTTCTTGGCTTACTTCTGTTATAAATGTATCGGTAGTATCAGCCCCCATAGGTTTTGCATATACGCAAGCATAATGAGCTTTTGGAAATAATTTTCTTGCTTCTTTAAATGTATTACCAGTATCAACTAAATCATCTATTACTAACCAGCCATTACCTTCATCACTAACCTCGGCTTTGCTTATAATTTTTGCACTTCTTTGATTTTGATAATCATAACTTGAAATACAAAGAGTTTCGATATTTTTTATATCAAGCTCTCTTGCCACGACACATGCGGGAACCATACCTCCTCTGGTTATTGCAATAATGCCTTTCCAGTCATTTTTCTTAGCAAGTCTCCATGCTAAAGCTTTTGAGTTTCTGTATATTTCTTCCCATGAAACAGGAAAATCTTTGTTGTGGTTGTTTTGTTTATTCATATTGTTTATCTTTCAAATAAAGTAGGATTCTTTATTAAGGAGTTTAATAATAATGGTAGGTGATAATAATTTACAAGATAAAACTTATACAGGTCTTAGAGAGAAAATAAGAATTTTTGTTGAGAGTGATGATTTTCTAAAATTTATAACTATGATAATTATCCTGAATGCGGTAACTTTGGGTATTGAAACATCAAAAAATCTGCAAGAAAATACATACACAATACTTCACATATTAGATAAAATATTTATAGGAATATTTGTTATAGAAATTTTTCTTAGAATTTTTGCTTATCGCTTATCATTTTTCCGTTCAGGTTGGAATATATTTGATTTTAGCATTGTTGCAATATCTCTTATTCCTTCAAGTGGACCTTTTTCCATTGTTAGAGCCTTCCGTATATTCAGAATATTAAGATTAATGTCGGTCGTACCGCAGATGAGAAGCGTTATTAATGCCTTACTTCATGCTATACCAGGCATGACATCAATAGTAATGGTTCTTGTTATTATATTTTATGTTTGTTCGGTTCTTGTTACCCAAACTTTTGGTGTTTATCCTGACCCCAAAATGCAGGAATTATACGGTAGTATAGGTGCTTCTATGTTTTCTCTTTTTCAGGTTATGACTCTTGAAGGTTGGTCAGAAGGGATAGCAATACCAACGATGCAGTTCTTCCCATGGGCATGGGCTTTTTATGTACTATTTATAGTAGTTACTAGCTTTGCAGTACTAAATCTGTTTATAGGTATTATCGTAGAAGCAATGGCATCAGAGCATATGCCAGCAAGCAAATCTGATGTTAAAGAAATAGAAAAAAATGAACAAGAAGATACAAATATGTTAATGAATGAAATTTCTTTATTAAGGAAAGAAATAGCTGAACTTAAATCATCTTTGAACGATAAATCATAATTTTATGCCTTTATCTGGACATAAATATATGCAATAAGGTGAATTATGCGCTGGTTTTATTATACATTTTTATTTTTCTGTTCCGTTGGTCTGTTATCAATGATAGCAGGGTTCTTTGTAGTTGTTGGTACAATTTTATATTACAGTAAAGACCTTCCCGATTATACTCAGCTCAAAGATTATAAACCTCCAGTAGTTACCAGAATCTATTCAGGGGACGGACAGCTAATGGCAGAATATGCCAAAGAAAGGCGTATATTTGTTCCAGTAGAGGTCATTCCAGATATTGTTAAACATGCATTCATATCTGCCGAAGATAAGAATTTTTATGAACATCAAGGGGTGGATTTTTTTGCTATTGCCAGTGCTGTTATATCAAATATAAAAAATTTTGGTACAAATAAAAGACCAAGAGGAGCCTCTACAATAACACAACAAGTGGCAAAGAATTTCCTTTTAAGTAATGAACTTTCATACACAAGGAAAATCAAAGAAGCCATATTGGCATATAAAATGGAAAAAGCTCTAAGCAAGGATAGGATTCTAGAAT
>JALTZE010000152.1 GCA_027051315.1 Micavibrio sp. | reverse complement strand
CTAGATGAAGAACTAATAATTAAAGCGACTAATAAAAATAAATATTTTTTCATGACTACAACACATCTCTGGGGTCAAAGGTAAAAGATATAGTTTTCCATATCTCATATTTTTCTGGTGGTAAATTAAGCACCTTACAATCAGGATTTGCCACAGCGCGCAAAGCACTATCCACAGCAGCCCTGAAGAAACTATCACTATTGTAACGACTTTTGTCAACTATTTCAGTCTTCCAAACAGTTCTATCAGGCTTTATAAACAATTTTATAGTTACAACCAAATCTTCGGGATATTTTGCACCAAGCACCATAAAATTCCAACAAGAGCGTAGCTGGCTAGCTACTGCATCTTGTTCACTAATAGTTAAACTATCCCCTAGCCTTTTAATCAGTGGAGCATTCTCCCCTCCTGTCAAAGGTGCATCATTCTTTTTATCAATTTTTTCACTTTTCTTATCTTCAGGAGCAAGATTTCTAAGAAGAACATCATTAAAAGATTCTTCATTTACTTTATTTTCGTGTTCAACCTTTTTCTTATCAAGTTTTTTATTGGGTTTTGGTGTTGATTTAGGAGCATAGCTTACTTTATCAGCAACATTTTTTTTATCATCAATTTTCTTTTTATCAGGCAACGGAACAGCATCAATATCAGGAGCAGTAACATCACGCGCTTTAGCGATTTCATTATTATCAATTTGTAGAGGCTTTGGCTCATCAATCTTTGGAGGAGTAACCGCAGTCATCTTAGGTGGTGTATAAATTTTTTTCTGTATTTCAGCTCGCTTCTTTTTTAATGGAAGTTTTTCTACTTCCTTTTTTTCAGGAATTTTATCAGTTTGCGTAATATCCCCTATTTTCACATCTATAAATTCAATAGAAATAGGAGCATCGGTAACAGGAACATTGCTCTTTAAATGAGGGAGTCCGTAAATAGCAAAAATAACAAAGATTAGATGCAGAAAAAACGACCCAATTAAAGCAAACCTATAATCAGGGTCAAAAAGAAAGAAACTATCCTCTGTACGTGTATGTGTATGCATCAAAAAATCATTATTCTTGTTCTGATAACAAGGCTACTTTTTTAAACCCAGCCTTATTAATCGCACCTATAATATCCATTACCTTACCATATGAAAGCCCCTTATCCCCTCTTATATAAATTCTTCTTTCCGAATTACTATCGGTCATAGCATTTAATAAAGGAATAAGTTTTTCTCTACTAACCAATGTTTCACCAATATAAATTTCCCCATTAATTTTAACAGAAAGCTCCAAAGGTTTATCATCTTTATCGTTGATTGCCCCTGCCTCTGATTTTGGTAAATCTACGCTAACACCAGAAGTTAGCAAAGGAGCTGTTGCCATAAAAACAATCAATAAAACAAGCATTACATCAACAAAAGGCGTAACATTTATTTCTGCCATTGGTCTATGTTTATTTCTTCTTCTAAATCTATTTCCACTCCATGAAAGCTGCTGTAATTGTGAAGCCATATTATCACCTATTTATTTTTCTTTTTATCTAATTCTTGTTGGTCAAGATGCCTTGAAAGAATAGTTGAAAATTCTGTCATAAAAGTTTCAAGCCTATCACCATAACGATTTATATAAGTAGTAAAAACATTATAAGACAAAACAGCAGGTATCGCCGCAACCAAACCAAGGGCAGTGGCAAATAATGCCTCTGCTATTCCAGGTGCTACAACAGAAATATTTGTATTATTGGTCATAGCAATAGAAGTAAAACTATTCATAATCCCCCAAACAGTTCCAAACAGACCAATAAACGGTGCAGTTGACCCAACACTAGCCAAAAAAGTCATTCCCTTTTCCAACCTTAACATTTCTTTTGAGATTGCTAATGACATTGCTCTTTCAACTCTTTGCTTTAATGAGGCTTGTAAAAATTCTGTATCAGGAACCCCACCAGCTATTCCAGATTGCCACTCTTCCATACCAGCAGTAAAAGTAATCAAAATAGGGTCATCTGCATTCTTTTTTACTCTTCCATACAGCTTGTCC
The DNA here is from genome assembly GCA_027051315.1 of Micavibrio sp. Lineage (GTDB taxonomy): Bacteria > Pseudomonadota > Alphaproteobacteria > Micavibrionales > Micavibrionaceae > JALTZE01. The sequence goes on along the minus strand of JALTZE010000152.1, from coordinate 1,388 downwards.
AAAGCTTCCCCTGACCAAAATGCTTCTTCAAACTTATCTGCTTTACTATTAAGATTTTTTAAAAAACCACGTTTTTGTAAAATTATAGACCAACTCCAAAATGATAAAAAGACAAGAGTAATCATCACCATTTTAACGATAATATCCGCCTGTAAAAACAAACCCCAAATACTAAAATCAGTGGAAACAGCTTCCCCCAAATCAACAATTTCTAAATTATCACTGCCGTTCATATCTTATTCCTTTTTGATGTAATTAGAGAGAAACTCCCTCAAAAAATCTGGCACCCTTACGGGTTTTAAATCTGAATTAGTGCAAACTAAAGATATTTCCATTCTAACCAATTCAATATCATCGCGTAAAACTGTCTGAATTATGGCGAAGCTTGAATTTTTTATTTCCAATACCTTAGTATTAACCATAAGCGAATCATCTAAAAACGCAGGTTTTTTATAGTCCAGATTTATCCCTCGCACAACAATAAGAATATTGTTCTCCTCCAATAATTTTTTATTAGTAATACCACCTGACTTTATAAATTCTGAACGCGCCCTTTCCGCAAATTTAAGATAATTTGCATGATAAACTATTCCACCTGCATCAGTATCCTCATAATAAATATTTACAGGAAATTTAAATTCAGAATCACTCATTAAAAAAATCCGTTTGTTTATTTATTTTTACATCAGGCAGCCCCAAATATTTGATAGCTTTTTCCGATAATACCCTGCCTCTTGGGGTTCTTTGTATCAATCCCTGCTGAAGCAAATAAGGTTCAACTGCATCTTCAATGACATCTCTTTGTTCAGATAAAAAAGCCGCAATAGTTTCAACCCCCACTGGTCCTCCTCCATAATTTTCAGCAATACAGCGCAGATATTTCCTATCCATACCGTCCAAACCAGATACATCAATATCCAACCGCCCCAAAGCCATATCAGCTTCATTTTTTCCAATCAACTCCGAAGCATTACCATAAGCAAAATCCCTCACCCTTCTTGTAAGCCTTCCTGCAATTCTAGGCGTACCTCGCGAACGTTTTGCAATTTCCAAAGCTCCATCATCACTTATATTCATTTCTAAAATTCCTGCGAGTCTTTTAACAATAAATGTAAGTTCTTCATGATTATAAAAATCTAACCGCAACGGAATACCAAATCTATCCCTTAAAGGATTACTCAAAAGCCCACTACGAGTCGTAGCCCCAATAAGAGTAAAAGGCGGAAGCTCAATCTGTATTGACCTAGCAGCAGGTCCCTCACCTATGATAATATCCAATTTGCCATCTTCCATTGCGGGATATAATATCTCTTCTACCGCTGCATTAAGCCTATGAATTTCATCAATAAATAAAACATCATTTTCCTGCAAATTAGTGAGTATAGCAG
>JALTZE010000151.1 GCA_027051315.1 Micavibrio sp. | reverse complement strand
TTTTCCTTATCTTTTTCTATTATAATATTTTCATTTTTTTGTATCGTTATTTTACTTTCAGTTTTATTGGTTATTTTTTTTGTATCTATTTTGTTATCTTTAATTTTTTCTTTGGCTGGTTGGTGGGGTTTTGTATTTCTATTTTTGGCAGTGATATCTATTACTATACGTTTTCCTGCCTTAAATGCCCTGTAATTATTATTTTCAGATAATGTAATTTTGACAGATTTATCAGTTATTTTTTCTATGGATATTATTTCTGGTAATTTTAGCGAAGAGATTTTGCTGAAATTAAAATCAGCAGGCTTGTTAAATTCTATGATTATGTTTTTATTTTCTTGCTTTTTTATGGTGTAGTTAACATTTACAGACCAATCAAAAACTATTCTTGAGTAGTTTTTATGCTCCCCTCCTCTTACATTAACCGAATTGCCCGCCATAGATGGCGTGCTGTTTAATGATAATATCAGAATCACAGTGATTATAAAAAGCCACGATACTCTGAACATAGTTACTCCGATTTTAACAATAATTTGTTATCATAGTATTTTATTTTACTGCCGTCATCATTCATTACAGCAATATCCACTCTTCTGGATAAATCTAACCTATCTTTTTCACTCCATTTTTTGGGTAGTTCGTCATATCTGCCGCTTGATAGACCTAGAACACGTATATTTTTATCATATCCCTTGTCATGAAGCAGTGCTGCCACTTCGATTGCTCTTTTTAAGGATAAATCCCAATTTGATTTATATTTGCTGTTTTCTGATATAGGGCGGGGGTCAGCCTGCCCCATTATTTCTATTCTGTTTCCTAGCTTTTCTAATATGCCAGCAATTGCATATACAGCATTTTTACCATCTGTTGTTAATTGTGCACTGCCTGAAGAAAAAAGAAGATTTTCTGGGAGAGATATTATTAATGAATCATATTGTGGAATTAGTGATACATTTTTTAATAGAGGTTCTTTTGATAATGTTTCTTTCATTACAGATTTTAGATATTTCAGGTCAATAGCTTGATTTAGCTGAATTCTTTCTATATTTATATCGTCAATTACTCCTTGTTCAAATTTATTACCAAAAAAATCACCAAATTCCGAATTTAGAATAGATGTTATTTCTGACCATTCTTCTTGCTTTGGTTCTGACATAGAAAATAAAAGTACAAAAAAAGTAAGCATAAGTGCCATAACATCTGTAAAAGTTATAAGCCACATAAAAGATTTTCCTGATTTTTTTGTCTTTATTCTTGATTTTTTATAAGTAATTTCTTCTTTCTCGGCAGATATATCTATCGTATCGATTACCTCTATTCTCCCATCAATTTCGACTATCTTTGCATCCATAATATTACTCCAGAAAATCCTGCAGGCTTTTTGCTTGGTTATTTTTTGGAATTATTGGTTTATAAACTCCAAAATATAAATCAATATAGTTTGATGCACCTTTTTGTAAGCCTATATTTAGCAATTTTTTAGGAAGCCCTGCATTTTCGAGAATGGTTGCCATATCGCTTAATTTTTGTCTTTCTGTAATGAGTTTTTGCCTGTTATTATTATACATCGCGGCTGGGTCTTCGGGTAAATTTAGGTAGATTTCCATTTTATATGGTTTATCACTCATATTATGTTGCAGTAGGTATATTATCCCTCCTAAAAAATTATCAAATCCTTCTTTATTCATTAGATAAGGATTTTTAACGTCCATATTTTGGAGAGCATATTCAAATGCCTGTTTTTTTACTCTAACATACATCTTACCAGTACTAATATCTTTATATAATCTATAATTTGGGATTTGAGCTTTGAAAATATTTTCTATCTGGTCTAGTGCATTTGCTTCTTGTTTTTCCTGATTTATTGAATTTTTTGTAGTACTTGGCTTTCCGTGATTTCCTTTTATCTTACTGGCAAATACGCTTTCTATGTTATTTAATATGGGGCTTACTTTATCTTCGTTAAATGATGATATGGAATTTAGAACGATAAAGAAAGCAAGGAGCATAATGAATAACGAAAGAGCCAGAAACTGTGCTCCATTTACCCCTGATGATTTAGATTTTTTTCTTACATTCATGATTTTGCTTTACCAAATTTACAGTATGATAGTTAGAGTAGAAGATATAGCCATCGCCTTAAAAAATAACCTGTTTCTTAGAGGAACAGGTTATCATAAATTGGTGTTTTTACCAAAGGTTAGTCAAATTCCGCCAATAATTTATCTATATCATCTTGTGTTACACCTTTTTCTGGAAGTTGAGGACCATTTAGAAGTTTTTCATCTCCGACTCTTGTATCATCTTCTTCGGTAGATGTTGCTTGTGATACTGAACCACCTATAACTTTTAATATTGTTTCTACTTTTTTATCAATTTGAACAAGAGAATGTATAACTTTGGTAATTCTTTGACCTGTAATATCCTGAAAAGAACATGCTTCGTATATTTTCATTACCTCTTCAACAATTTCTTGGGATTTATCATTACCAATTTCTTCGCATTTACGTTCAATAACATCACATGCATCCATTATTGCACTGGTTGCTTCTTCTGTTGCAGCTACTACGGCATCAAGCTCATCTGTTGCCGATGGTATATGAGTTGCCTTTATATCCCCTGGTCTTGCCGAAGCCATTTCATTTCTGGCTTCTTCAATTATTTCATGAAGCTCTTTTATCTCCTTATATAGACTTTCCCGAGCTATCATCTCGGCTTCACCTACTTTGGTTAGCACTCTATTTATGACCTCTGCCATTTTTTCGCGTGCTAGAACTCCACCCCCTATGGTATCTTTAGCCTGTTGCTCTGACATTATTTATTTTCCCCTTATTTATTTAAAAAATCAAAAATTTCCAAGAACGCTAGTAATTTTTGTTTTTAGTGTTTCAGCATTAAATGGCTTAACGATATAATTGCTAACCCCTGCTTCTTTTGCAGCTATTACGTTTTCTGTTTTGCTTTCCGCTGTTATCATGATGAAAGGAATTTTTTTGCCTTCTGCCCTTAAGCGTTTAAGAAATTCAAGCCCTGTCATAGGTTCCATATTCCAATCAGAAATTATCAGCCCATATTCCTTATTTTTTGTCATCTCAAGCGCCATGGAGCCATCTGTTGCTTCATCAACATTATTAAAACCTAACTGCTTTAACAGATTTTTTATGATACGTAGCATTGTCTTGTAATCATCTACTATCAAAACATTCATATTCATATCTACAGACACTTAAAATTCTCCCGATTAATATTGGTTAACGAATACACGAAAATATAATATGGCTTGTTTATTACCAAATTATGAAGATTTATAAAATTTACACATATATAGTAAAAATTATGAACAATTACATATGCTATTGAATCATAATTAAATATAAAAAACAAGTCGATATATAAATAATATATCCATGC
>JALTZE010000150.1 GCA_027051315.1 Micavibrio sp. | reverse complement strand
GAATTATATTATTTTTTATTTTTCAGTAAGCGTTTTGCTGAGTTTTTTATGAAGTGATGAGCTTCTTTTTAGTTTTAGCATTAATATATGTAAAGATTTATCATAAGAAACAAAAGCATTTGATGCTTGCTCTAATTCTTTATCTAGCTTTGCCATGTTATCTTCAAAATTATTAAACTGTTTTTTTTGCTCCTCTAATGCGGAAGTCATTTCGTGCAGGATTTTTACAAGACGATTCTTACCATTTTCAAATGAATTGTTATTTTGGTAAATGAATTGTAGATTTGTTATGTCCGTTGAATATTTTTTTGTTTCTTCATTTTTAATATTTTTCATTAAGATAACCTTTTTATATTATATAAGTATATTTAGGAAATAGTAAAAATATCTTTGGCATATATAGAATTGTCTAGGGTTGATAATAATTCTGATAATTATCTGGAATTATTATATTTTATTATCTATAGTGATTTATTTAATGATTATATGATGTTGTAATGTTAGCTAATCATAACGTAACAGTAATAAATAATAAAACCCTTACACTTCTTAGGTGGATAGCGATTTTAGGGCAATTATCTGCTGTACTTATTTCATATTTTTTAATCGGAATAAATATAGAAATAACAAAAGCTATTCTATGTATATTAATATCTATAGCTTTGAATATCCATGCTTATTATAAACATGGCAATCATTATCTAAATGAAAAAACAGCATTCTTATATATAATTTTTGATATTATACAGATTTCCATTTTATTATATTTCACTGGTGGCATAGAAAATCCTTTTATTATATTTATTATTGCACCTGTTGTTGTTGCTGCTTCTACGCTTAATATAAGATATTTATCTTTTATTATATTAATAGCTATTACGTCAGCAATTACACTTTCCATATATAGCACACCTCTTAATTTGAAACAGTTTGGTTTTTATAAAGAAAGCATGTTTTCTTTGCTTTTTGTTACTGGCTATATTATTGCAATATGTATGATTATTGCTTATTCTGCGCTTTATATTTGGATAATATCATCGGACAATAGAAAAAATCAGAAAGCATTAAGAGAAACCCAGAAAGCTTTTTTAGAACAAAAAAGAATTGCCGCTTTAGGGTATCTTGCCGCTTCTGCTGCTCATGAGCTTGGCTCTCCTCTTAGTACTATATCTATTATAGCAAAAGACCTTAAAGATGAACTTACAAATTCATGTGACAGACCTTGTCCTATGGCTGATGATGTTAATTTGCTAATTGAACAAAGTGAACGATGTAAAAATATACTAATGAACTTAACGTTGAGCCCTGATAAAGAAAATATTTTAGAGCCGCTTAAACCTGATTTACTGGTTGAATTAATAGCAAATCCTTTTCTATCTGATAATCCGCATATCAATGTTGATATTGAAGGATATTCTGATATAAATTCGAAACCATTTTTGCTTCATAAAACTCCTGAACTTACCCATTCTTTAGGGGTTCTAATACAAAATGCTATCGAATTTGCAAAAAAACATGTACACATTAAAACATATTATGACAACAATATATTTTCTGTTGAAATTACTGATGATGGTGTAGGATTTTCTCAGAAAATATTAAGCAAAATTGGGCAGCCTTATATATCAACTAGAAGCAATAATGGTCATAATATGGGGCTTGGGATATTTATTGCCAAGAATATCATAGAATCAATAAAGGGGCATGTAGAATTCTTAAATAAAGATAATAATAATGGGGCTTTTGTAAAAATAATCTGGAACAGGAAGGATATAGAAAAGCATACATCGCTAAGCAATTTAGAGGGGAAAAAATGAGACTATTGATTATAGACGATGATAAAGTATTTGCCGATAGGCTTGGGATAGCTATGGAAAAGCGTGGGTTTAAAGTATGTACGGCATATAGTGCTGATGAAGGAATTGAGAAAGCTCATGATTTTAATCCAGAATATGCCCTAATAGACCTTAAAATAGGAGAAGATAGCGGATTGAATGTTGTTGAAGAGCTTAATATTTGTTTTCATGAATGTAGAATAATTATTATGACATCATTTGGTAATATTGCGACAGCCGTAGCCGCAGTAAAAGCGGGTGCTATAGATTATCTATCAAAACCTGTTGATGCTGAAATGGCTGAAAAAGCTTTGCTTAACAGTGATGATAAACATCTTCCCCCACCTCCTGAATATCCTATGACTGTTGATAGAGTTAAATGGGAACATATACAAAGAATATATGAACAATGTGATGGGAATATTTCTTTGACAGCCAGAAAATTAAAAATGCATAGACGTACATTACAAAGAATATTATCAAAACATGCTCCGCTAGAATCAGAAAAACTAGAATCTCCTAATGAAACAAATTAATTATACCGCTGATAGCTAGTAAGAATGTAACAAAAATAATAAATGATATGACAATCATATAAATTGCCCTTTTGATATGGTCAGGAGAAATTTTTGCTGTTAAATTTTCATTTCCCACCCATTTTCTTTGTATTGAACTTCCATCTATATCTTTGGACGCCCCTCCTAAAGTTATACCAAGAGTGCCAGCAAATATTGATACGGGCATTCCCCCTTCATAGTAAGGTGATTTATCTTTCACCATAAAAGCATCAGAGAATTTTGCTTTTGGAGTAAATAAACTAGCAATAAGAATAAATAAAGCTGTGATTTTTTCTGGAATATATCCCATTATTTTTTCTGCATATAAAGACGGCTTACCAAAGCCTTTGGTGTGCCCCTCTTTCCCAGTTGATTGAGTCATGAATAATATAGCAGAATAAATAAAAACAGCCTTAAGACCACCAATAATAAACCAGAATGTAGGAGTCACCATATATTTATTAAAAGATATAGGAAGGAAAGATATTGATATTCTTGTTATACCATAATCATCAACGGAGTTGAGGTCATTTCTTGTTGACCTTGCAACAGAGTAATATGCTTTTTCGGCTTTTTTATTGTTTTTTAACTGCTTATATATATTCCATACTATAATCCATGAAGAACTTGAAATGATAAAAAGCATAAAAATAGCAATTTGACCATATCCAATTTTATATATGCCTTCCGTTGCTGATTGGCATAATGCCCCGATAGCAAATGAAATCAGAATTATAACCAGAAGAATAAATGTGCCTCTCATTTTTAGGGCTTTTGGTGAGCGGTTCTTTCTATCCAGTTTAGCAAAAAGAAGCCCAAAGGGAAAATTCATAAATTTATGAAGTACAGGTTGTGCGACCCACCCAGAAATTTTTATGGTAAACAACCCTAAGATTACCGATATAGCGATAGCCATAAGAGCAAATAATGTTCTTATTTGTACTAAATCTAAATATTCCAATATTTCAGGCGATGTGTTCATATATTTTAACAGCTTGCTAGGTTTTTAATATAGTATCGATATAATAT
>JALTZE010000149.1:5565-15099 GCA_027051315.1 Micavibrio sp. | reverse complement strand
CAAAAAGTTTCATTACATTGCTCATAATTTATTTTCCTTTGACTGTTTTTTTTGCTGTTTTTCCTCTAGTTCCTGAATGCGTTTTTTCATTTCATCTTGTTCTTGTCTTGCCTTTATAAGCATAGATTCTAATCGCTCAAAATCTTCGCGAGGGACAAGTTCCATTTCATTTATCAATTCATTTATTCTTGATTTTATTTCTTCTTTTATCTGTTGTTTTGCAGAACCTGCGATGCTTAATGCTCCGCCTGCCATACCTGCTATATCATCTAGAATGCCTTTTTGCGGCTTCATCTGTTTTTCCTTAAATTTGTTTGGATAGTAAATTTTTATCATCTGATAAGTTTTCTTTCAAGAAAGGAAAATGATTATTTTTTGTGTATATCTGTATAAAGTCTTGGAATGTATATTTTTCATGTTTTATGCTTGTGTAAATTTATTAAGAGAGGTTTTCAATGATAGTCGTAACTGGTGCAGCAGGTTTTATAGGTTCTAATCTTTTGGCGGGATTGGAAGAAAGAGGTATTTATGATGTTGTGGTTTGTGATGTATTGGGCAGTAATGATAAATGGCGAAATATATCAAAACGAGAAATAAGAGATTTTATAAAACCTGAAAATCTTATTGAATATCTTGAAATGCACAAGGAAGAAGTAGAAGTTGTATTTCATATGGGGGCTATATCTTCTACTACGGAAAAAGATGCAGACCTTATAATGGAGATGAATTTTGTGCTTAGTCGGGCGCTTTTTAAATGGTGTGCAAAAAATGGAGTAAGGTTAATTTATGCATCATCTTGCGCAACATATGGAGATGGAAAAAATGGTTTTGTTGATGATGAAAGTACGGAATTTCTTGCAAAACTTAGACCTTTGAATCCTTATGGTTGGTCAAAACATCTTTTTGATAGAACTGTTGCTAGATTTAAAGAAAATGACAGGGAGGCTATACCTCCGCAATGTGTTGGTTTGAAATTTACCAATGTTTATGGTCCTAATGAATATCATAAGGGTGAGCAAATGAGCGTGGTTTGTAAGCTTTATCCGCAAGTAGTTGCAGGCGCAGCAGCCAGATTGTTTAAATCTCATCATGCTGATTATGAAGATGGAGGGCAACTTCGTGATTTTATCTATGTGGAAGATTGCGTTGATGTGATGATGTGGTTTTATGATAATCCCGATAAGTCTGGATTGTTTAATGTAGGTACTGGAAAAGCAAGAAGTTTTAAAGATTTGGCTTTATCTGTATTTGGCGCGGTTGGTAAAGAACCAAAAATAAATTACATAGATATGCCAGAAGAGCTTAAAGGTAAGTATCAATATTATACACAAGCTGACATGAGTAAGCTTCGTAATGCTGGGTATAGTAAAGAATTTACTGAACTGGAAGATGGTATAAGAAAATATGTGCTTGATTATATGGCATCAGAAGACCCTTATAAATAGTAAATTTATGATAGATAGGAAAATTTATGGCTTTTGAATTTCCGAATATTGACCCTGTGGCTATCGAGTTAGGGCCTTTGGTTATTCGCTGGTATGCTCTTGCATATCTTGCTGGCATTTTACTGGGGTGGAAATATTGTATTTATTTAGTCGATAAATATTTTCCCAATAAAAGACCAAATGCAGAAGATATAGGTGATTTTGTTAGCTGGGCTGTTTTGGGGGTTATTGTCGGGGGGAGGCTTGGTTATGTTACTTTTTATCAGCCTGAATATTATTTTGATAACCCTGCAGATATTTTCAAAGTTTGGCAAGGGGGAATGTCCTTTCATGGTGGATTAACAGGTGTTGCAATATCAATGTTTGTATATTGTAAAATAAAGGGTATAGAATTTTTAAGGCTTACTGATATTGTTGCATGTTCTGTTCCCATAGGTTTGTTTTTTGGAAGAATTGCGAATTTTATTAATGGCGAGCTTTTTGGCAGGGAAACAGATGTGTCATGGGCTGTTGTCTTCCCAGAAGGGGGAGCAATTCCAAGACATCCAAGTCAAATCTATGAAGCTTTATTAGAAGGTATAGTTTTATTTATTATTTTATTCTTTTTGGTAAGGCTTAAATATTTTAGAGAAAAAACAGGGTTGTTAACTGCTGTATTTCTTGGTGGATATTCAGCATTTAGGGCTTTTGTAGAATTTTTTAGGGAGCCTGATTTTTATCTTGGGTTATTTTGGGAATCTGTTTCAATGGGGCAGATATTATCTTTGCCTATGATTTTAATAAGTATCGGTTTGGCATATTATTCTATTAGAAAATTTGGAAAATGAATAATCTTGAAAAAATTATAAGGGATAGAATTATCCAGCATGGTCCTATATCAGTTGGTGAATATATGATGATGGCTCTTTGTCATCCTAAATATGGTTATTATATGAGTAAAGACCCTTTTGGTAAGGATGGTGATTTTACTACTGCTCCTGAAATTTCTCAGATTTTTGGGGAATTGGTGGGGGTGTGGGTTATTAATCGATGGATAGAGATGGGCAGCCCAGAAAAATTTATTCTAGTTGAGTGCGGACCTGGGCGCGGGACTTTAATGTCTGATATTTTAAGGGTTGCTTCAAAAGCAAAAGGACTAATGGAAGCGGTTGATATAAGAATGGTTGAAACCAGTCCTGTCCTTATTGAAAAGCAAAAAGAAGTGCTAAAAGGATTTAATATAAAATGGTGCGAGAATATATCGGAAATTACTAATAATGTTCCTGTAATCGTGATAGGTAATGAATTTTTTGATGCTTTGCCAGTGGAACATTTAGTGAAATTAAAAGATAGATGGGTACAAAAAGTTATATCAATAGATAAAATAGGAAAATTTTGTTACGGGCTTCGTGAAGTTATGGCAGGATTAAAACCAGAGGGAATAGAGGGCAAAGAAGAAGATATATATGAATTTGCTCCTGTACGTGCAGCTTATATGAGAAATGTGTGTGAGCTAATAAAGTCAAATGGTGGGGGAGCATTATTTATTGATTATGGGCATTTTAAAAGCTCAGTGGGGGATACTCTTCAGGCGGTTAAAAATCATAAATATGTTGATATATTAGAAGATACAGGGAATGCTGATATAACCAGTCATGTTGATTTTGAGATGCTTGCAAGAGTCGCAAAGGAAGTTGGAGTTTCTGATATAAAATTATCAACACAGAGAAATTTTCTTCTTAAAATGGGGCTTAAGGAAAGAGCAGCAGCACTAATGAAAGTGGCTGATGAAAAACAGCAAAATGATATAGTTTGTGCGGTTAAAAGGCTTTCGGGCACTGATAATGGTGAAATGGGAGAATTATTTAAGGTTATTGAGGTAAATGGTTGATTATCTAAGAATTGATAATTTTGTTGTTGATGGAGTTTTTCATGGCTTTTTTGGTAGGAAAGGCGGGGTTAGCCAAGGATATTATAATAGTTTGAATATTTCTAGCTATTTAAATGATAAAAAAGATGCTGTAGAAAAAAATAAGCAAATTATATGTGATGTTAGCGGATGTAGTAGTTTTTATGTATTAAAGCAGATTCATAGTGATAAATGTATAAAACTTGCAAGCAATCCTGAATGGGGAATTTCGGATATTCCTTCTGGTGATGCTTTGGTTACCGATGTTGCTGGAATTTTGATAGGAGTTCAAACGGCTGATTGTGTTCCAGTTCTTTTTTATGGAAGAAAATCGGATAATAGTCCCGTTGTTGGCGTTGCTCATGCTGGTTGGAAAGGTGCTTTAAACGGTGTTTTAGAAAATACATGCAACTCAATGATAGAAATAGGGGCGTTGTCTGAAACTATTATTGCGGCGATTGGTCCTGCTATACAGCAGGTTTCGTATGAGGTTGATGATAAATTTATTTTTCCATTTATTGAAAAAAATGAAGATGCTGATAAGTTTTTTAAACAGGGCAGGGATAAAGATAAATTATATTTTGACCTTCCTGCTTATGTGGGGTGGAGGCTTTATTTAACAGGTTTAAAAAAAGTTATTGATTGTGGAATTGATACTTATTTAGGTGAAGAAAACTATTTTAGTTATCGCCGTATGGTGCATAATAATGAAGATGATTGCGGGAGGCAGGCATCAGTAATTGGAATTTTATAAAGTTATTTCTTGAAATTCATATGTATTTTTCTTTATATAGGGCATAGTTTTTAGCAAATAAGGTTGGGCGTATAAAAAAATGAAAATTATATCTGGTAATTCAAACACTCCATTGGCTAAGGAAATTGGTAAGTATTTAGATATGGAGCTTACAGAAGCTTGTGTAAGAAGATTTTCTGATATGGAGATATTTGTAGAAATTCATGAAAATATACGCGGTCAAGATGTTTTTCTTATCCAATCAACTTCGTATCCTGCGAATGACCATTTGATGGAGTTACTTGTTACTATTGATGCTCTTAAAAGGGCATCTGCGCGACGAATTACGGCTGTTGTACCATATTTTGGATATGCAAGGCAGGATAGAAAAACAGGAGCAAGAACTCCTATTTCTGCTAAGCTAGTTGCTAATTTGATTGAAACTGCGGGGGCAGATAGGGTGCTTTCACTTGATTTACATGCAGGTCAGATACAGGGTTTTTTTGATATTCCAGTTGATAATCTTATTGCTTCTCCTGTTTTTGTTCCACATATATCGGAAAATTACGGAACGGAGAATTTATGTGTTGTTTCGCCTGATGTTGGCGGTGTTGTAAGGGCTAGGGCATATGCTAAACGCCTTAATAATGCATCTTTGGCTATTATTGATAAAAGACGTGAGCAAGCAAATGTTTCGGAAGTTATGCATGTTATAGGTGATGTAAAGGGTAAAAAATGTGTTTTGGTTGATGATATTGTTGATACAGCAGGTACATTATGTAACGCAGCAGTCGCATTAAAAGAACATGGGGCGGAATCTGTTTCTGCATATACTGTGCACGGTGTTCTTTCGGGTGGGGCGGTTGCAAGAATTACTGGTTCTCCTCTTGATAAGGTTGTTGTTTCAGATTCAATTGTGGCGACCGAAGCAGTAGAAAATGCACATAATATAGAACAAGTTTCAATTGCTCCTTTAATGGCAGAAGCAATTAGACGTATTCACGAAGAACGCTCTATTTCTGTGTTATTTAAATAAAAAGCGTGCAATTTTATCCACAAGCTGTTATATAGCTAATCTTTCAGGATTAAGATATTATTTCTCAAACAAATTAGAGGTGTGAGGATATTTATAAATATTCTGTAAAATATAGCTGTTGGCAATTAGCTATATTATAAACTTTAATTTTAAGGAAATAAAATGACAATTGAAAAGGTTACAGAGTTTAACCAATTAGCACTAAATAAATTTGTTCTTTCAGCATTAGAAGAAATAGGATATGAAACTCCTTCCCCCATTCAAGCACAGGCAATACCGTTATTATTAGAAGGTGAAGATGTTCTTGGTATGGCACAAACAGGAACAGGAAAAACGGCAGCTTTTGCTTTGCCAATGCTTTCTAGGATTGATTTAAAACAAAAAGACCCTCAGATACTTGTTCTTACCCCGACACGTGAGCTTGCGATTCAAGTAGCAGAAGCATTCCAAAAATATGCATCGCATATGGAGGGTTTTCATGTATTACCAATTTATGGCGGACAGGATTATTCACCACAGATAAAGAAATTAAAGCGTGGAGTTCATATAGTTGTTGGTACTCCTGGTAGGGTTATGGACCATATTAGAAGGAAAACTCTTATTTTAAGTAATTTATCTACTCTGGTTCTAGATGAAGCAGATGAAATGTTGCGTATGGGGTTTATCGGTGATGTTGAATGGATATTGGAACATATGCCAAGCAAAAGGCAGATAGCATTATTTTCGGCAACTATGCCCAAAGAAATACGCAAAATAGCTACTAATTACCAAAACAACCCTACTGAAATAACTATTAAGGCGGTAACAGCTACGGCGGATAATATTCGTCAGCGTTTTTGGCCTGTTAGTGGGGTTCATAAATTAGATGCATTAACAAGGATTCTAGAAGCGGAAGCTTTTGACGGTATGATTATTTTTGGTCGTACTAAAAATATAACTGTGGAGCTTTCTGAAAAATTGTCCGCACGCGGATATTCTTGTGAAGCTTTGAACGGAGATATAAAACAAAGTCATAGGGAAAAGATAGTAGAAAGATTTAAAAAAGGAAAAATAGATATTATTGTTGCAACTGATGTTGCTGCCAGAGGTATTGATGTTGCGCGAGTTTCTCATGTAATAAATTATGATGTTCCATATGATACGGAAGCTTATGTCCACCGTATAGGTAGGACAGGTCGTGCTGGCAGGTCTGGAGATGCTATATTATTTGTTGCTCCTCGTGAAAAGCGCATGCTTAGTGCTATTGAAAGGGCTACGAATAAAAAAATTGAAAGAATGGAACTTCCTACTACCGAAGCTATTAACGATAAGCGTGTTGTAGATTTTAAAAATGCTATTACAGATACGATTATGCAAGAAGATTTAAGCATTTTCACTGCTATGATTGGGCAATATATGCGTGAAAATTCTGATATGCATCCAGAAGAGGTCGCTGCTGCTCTTGCTTTTCAGCTTCAGGGAAACACGCCATTCTTTCTTGAAAATAAGCCAGTGAAGAAAAGGAAAGATGATAGCTGGGATAGGGTAGGTGATGATAAGGATAAGTCACGTAAGAAAAAGAAGTCTAAGAAAGTAAAAGATAAAAAGGATAAGTTGGATAAGGGATATATGCCTCCTAAAAAGAAAAAAAAGAAGGCGTAATAAAAAAATCTTTTGTAACTATATAAATTGCTTGATTTTATAGGGCGGTTTGTGCTTTTTTACGGTACTTGAGTCCGTTTTGGATTTTGTTGCGATGGGGTCACCCCTGGAGGCTCATCGTTTTATTAACTTTTTATAGTAAGGAAAAAGTGCTATGACACATACATATACTATGGCGGCAGAAAAACGTGAAAGAGCCGGTAAGGGGATCGCTCGCGCATTACGCCGTGAAGGAAAAATACCATCAGTTATATATGGTGGTAACAAAGAACCTGTGATAATTGCTCTTGATGGCAATAAATCAAATGTTGAATATAACAAAGGACATATGCTTACTTCTTTATGTGATATGGAGATTGATGGGAAAAAAGAAACTGTTCTTGCCCGTGATATCCAGGTCCACCCTGTAACAGACTGTGTTCTTCATATAGATTTTTTGCGTGTTACATCAAAAACAACATTGGTTGTTAAAGTTCCTGTTCATTTTATCGATGAAGATAAATGCCCAGGTTTAAGGAAAAAAGGTGTTCTTAATGTAACAAGACACGAAGTTGAGCTTGTTTGTAAAGCTACTGATATACCTGATATGCTTGAAGTATCACTTGAAGATATTGAAATAGGTCAGGCTGTTCGTCTTTCAAATGCTAAACTTCCAGAAGGTACGAAGCCTGCTATTGATGACCGTGACTTTACGATTGCACAAATGGCTGCACCTAGAATTGAGGTTTCTTCTTCAGATGAAGAAAGCGAAGAAGAAGGTGAAACAAATGAAGGTGAAACTTCAGAAGAATAATTTTTTGAAGATAACGGGAGCTTTGGTCAATGTGGCTGATAGTTGGACTTGGTAATCCCGGAGATAAATACAAGAATAACCGCCATAATATTGGATTTATGGCGGTTGATTCTATTGCAGATAAATATGGATTTCCTTCATTTAAATCTAAATTTCAGGGAATGTTAGCAGAAGGAAAAATTGAAGGGGAAAGAGTTTTATTATTAAAACCTTCAACTTATATGAATGAGTCTGGATGTTCGGTAGGTGAGGTTGTGAGATTTTATAAAATCTCTTCGGAAAATATAATTGTGATATATGATGAGCTTGATTTGCCTCCTTGTAAATTAAGGGTTAAAAAAGGTGGAGGAACTGGTGGTCATAATGGTATAAAATCCATAGATACTCATTTATCGGATAAAAATTATTGGAAAGTAAGATTGGGTGTTGGGCGTCCAGAGGATAAAAGTAGAGTTTCTGCTTATGTGCTAAGTGATTTTTCAAAAGAAGATAAAAAAAATGTAGAAATCTTGCTTGATGAAGTAGCAAGATATATTGATTTGATGACAAAAGGCGATGATGCTTTATTTATGAATAGAATATCTGAAGCGTTAAGATAAAAAACGGAGAAAATATATGAGTTTTAATTGCGGTATTGTTGGGCTTCCTAATGTTGGTAAATCAACTACTTTTAATGCATTAACAGCCACTGCAGCGGCGCAGGCTGCTAATTTTCCGTTTTGCACCATAGAGCCTAATGTAGGAAGGGTAGCTGTTCCTGATGAAAGAATGGAGAAAATCGCTGCTTTGGCTGGTTCTCAAAATATTATACCATCACAGCTTGAATTTGTTGATATTGCAGGACTTGTGAAAGGTGCAAGTAAAGGTGAGGGGCTTGGTAACCAATTTTTGGCAAATATTAGGGAAACTGATGCGATTGTTCATGTGCTTCGTTGTTTTGAAGATGATGATATAACGCATGTGGAAGGAGGAGTTGACCCTGTAAGAGATGCTGAAATTATAGATACGGAATTAATGATTGCTGACCTTGAGTCAGTTGAAAAGCAGATTAAGGGGCTTGGGAGAAAAGCTAAATCAGGTGATAAGGAGGCAGTTTCTCAGCTTGCCTTACTAGAAAAAGTCAAAGTTGTATTAGAAGAAGGAAAATGCGCAAGAACGATAGAAGTTTCTGAAGAAGAAAAAAAGATGTTTAAGATGCTTAATCTTCTTACTTCCAAGCCAGTTTTATATGTTTGTAATGTTTCGGAGGAAGATGCAGCAACAGGTAATGAATATTCGAAAAAAGTTGAGGAGATGGCAAAAAAGCAAAATGCAGAAGTTGTTGTTATTAGTGCTGCTATAGAATCTGAAATAGCTCAGCTAGGGACGGAAGAGGAAAAAAGAGAATTTTTGGATAGTTTGGGGCTTGAGGAAGCTGGTTTGAATAAGGTAATTAGGGCAGGGCAAAAGCTTTTGAATATTCAAACATATTTTACATGTGGTCCAAAAGAAACAAGAGCGTGGACAATCAGAGTTGGAGCAAAAGCACCAGAAGCAGCAGGAGTTATTCATACTGATTTTCAAAAAGGATTCATCAAGGCAGAAGTGATATCTTTTGAAGATTATGTTTCATGTGGTGGGGAGCAAGGTGCAAAAGAAAAAGGTAAAATGCGTCAAGAAGGTAAAGAATATGTAGTGCAAGATGGGGATATAATTTTGTTTAGATTTAATGTTTAGATATATTACGGGAATTGATTGATGAAAAGGCTAGTATGGATACTAGCCTTTATAATTTTAGATATAATTAACTTCTAGTATTTCGTAGTTTTTTTCACCTTTTGGGGTTTTTACTTCTATTGAATCTCCGACAGATTTTCCAATCATTGCTCGGCAGATGGGGGCTGATATTGATAATTTTCCTTTATCGGCATCTGATTCATATTGTCCGACTATTTGGTATATATGTTCTTCGTCTGTATCTTCGTCAACTAATTTTACTGTTGCTCCGAATTTTATAGT
>JALTZE010000149.1:0-5555 GCA_027051315.1 Micavibrio sp. | reverse complement strand
GATAAAGTTGTGGGGTCTATTATCTGAGCGCGACCAATTACTGCTTCTAGCTCTTCTATACGTCCTTCGATAAAGCTTTGCTGTTCACGTGCGGCGTGATATTCGGCATTTTCTGATAAATCTCCGTGTTCTCTGGCTTCTGCGATTGCTTCGATAACAGCAGGACGCTGAACAGATTTTAGGTCTTTTAGCTCTGCTTCAAGTTTTGTAAAACCATTTTTGGTAACAGGTATTTTATCCATTTTCTTACTTTCCTGTGTTTAATAATATTACCGATTTTCCTATAAAAGGAATAAATTAAATTTATCAAAAAAATATTCCTGCCTATGCAGGAATCGTGATGAGTTATACTTAGTTATTATATCTCTCTAAGATAATCTTGTAATGGAGCAACGTCAAGCTGTTTTGCTTTTAATGCTCTGATTGCTTGTATGGCTGATTTTGCTGCTGTTAGCAAGGTATAGCATGGTATTTTATTCATTAATGCTGTACGTCTTATGCTAAATGAGTCTGCTACTGCTTGTTGACCTTTTCTGGTTGTATTGATGATAAGGTCAATTTCGTTGTTAATTAAAGCATCAACAATATGTGGTTGTCCTTCCATTACTTTATTTATTCTTTGAACTTTAAGTCCTTTTTCTTTTAGGAATGAGCATGTACCGCCTGTGGCGATTAGTTCAAAGCCCATTTCGGAAAGTTCTATAGCAAGTGGTAGCAATCCCTCCTTGTCAGAATTTTTTACTGATAAAAATACTTTACCTTTTGTGGGTAGTTTTATTCCAGCACCTATTTGAGATTTAGCAAATGCTATTGCTACATCTTTATCAAGTCCGATGACTTCACCTGTTGATTTCATTTCAGGACCAAGTATCACATCTACACCAGAAAATCTAGAAAATGGGAATACGGGAGCTTTTACGGCTGTGTGATTTGGTGACATACCGTGTAATATATCATCAAAATCGGCTAATTTTTCTCCTGCCATTAATCTTGCTGCTATTTTTGCAATTGGCGTTCCTGTTGCTTTTGCAACAAAAGGAGAGGTTCTTGATGCTCTGGGGTTAACTTCGATTAGGTAAATATCAAATTCACCTGTATCTCGATTTTTTCTTACTGCATATTGAACATTCATAAGACCGATAACATTTAATGCTTTTGCAAGCATTTTTGTTTGCCTTTCCATTTCTTTTACAGTTTTATATGGAAGAGAGTGGGGGGGAAGTGTACATGCAGAATCACCAGAATGTACGCCTGCTTCTTCGATATGTTCCATTATTCCAGCGACATAAACTTGTTTTCCGTCGCATAAAGCATCAGCATCTACTTCGATAGCTCCGCGTAAATAGTGGTCAAGAAGAACAGGATTATCACCTGATAATTTAACAGCTGTGTTGATATAGTTTTTAAGTTCCTCAATATTTTGAACAATCTCCATTGCTTGACCGCCAAGAACATAAGAGGGGCGTATAACAATAGGAAAGCCAATGTCTTTTGCTATTTCTAATGCTTCTTTCATTGAGCTTGCAATGCCGTTTGGTGGTTGTTTAAGACCAAGTTTATTTACTAATTTTTGGAATCTTTCTCTATCTTCTGCTAAATCTATGGCATCTGGACTTGTTCCTAATATGGGTATATTTGCTTTTTGTAATGCATGGGCAAGTTTTAGAGGTGTTTGTCCACCAAGCTGTACTATTACTCCGTGAACTTCGCCATTTTTCATTTCTGCGTGGATAAGCTCGATAACATCTTCTTCGGTTAGGGGTTCAAAATATAGACGGTCTGATGTGTCGTAATCTGTTGATACTGTTTCAGGGTTGCAATTTACCATTATAGTTTCGTAACCTGCTTCTTTTAAAGCATAAGCAGCATGAACACAGCAATAATCAAATTCTATTCCCTGTCCAATTCTGTTAGGACCACTTCCTAAAATCACTATTTTTTTGCGATTAGATGGTTCTATTTCATTTTCTGCGCCTTCTCCTTCGTAACAGCTATACATATATGGGGTTTCAGAAGGTATTTCTGCAGCACAGGAATCCACCCTTTTGTAGATTGGGTAAATATTTTTTGCGTGCCTTGCTTTTCTTACTTCTTCTTCTGATACTTTCATAAGTTTTGCTAATCTTGCATCGGAAAAACCCATTTTTTTAACTCTACGCCAGCCATATTCATCTACGGGTAGACCGTGTTCCATTATTTCTTTTTCAAAATCTACTATATGCTTGATACGTTCAAGAAACCATATGTCAAACTTTGTGATTGCTTGGATTGTGTCAATATCCATGCCATGACGCATTGCTTGGGCAATATATAAAATGCGTTGTGGTGTGGGTTTTGATATGGCTGCTCTGATTTGGTCTTCATCTGGGTTATCACCATTGCCGATTATCATATCATCAAATCCTGTTAATCCTTTTTCCATTGAGCGGAAAGCTTTTTGTATGGATTCTTCGAATGACCTCCCTATTGCCATAACTTCGCCAACTGATTTCATTGATGTTGTAAGCCCATTATCTGAAGCTTTGAATTTTTCAAAAGCAAATCTTGGTACTTTTGTAACTACGTAATCAATTGATGGTTCGAATGAAGCTGGTGTTTTTCCACCAGTTATATCATTATCAAGTTCATCAAGTGTGTAACCTACGGCAAGTTTTGCTGCTATTTTTGCAATTGGGAATCCTGTTGCTTTTGATGCCAAAGCAGAAGAACGGCTTACACGTGGATTCATTTCAATTACTACTAATCTTCCATCATTAGGGTTTAGTGCAAATTGGACATTTGAACCACCTGTCTCAACGCCTATACCACGCAATACGGCAAGGGAGGCTGACCTCATAATTTGATATTCTTTATCTGTAAGTGTTAGGGCTGGGGCTATTGTTATTGAGTCACCTGTATGAACGCCCATAGGGTCAATATTTTCTATTGAACAGATAATTATGCAATTGTCATTGCTATCTCTGACAACTTCCATTTCATACTCTTTCCAGCCAAGAACAGATTCTTCGACCAGTACTTCTGTAACTGGTGAGGCGTCTAAACCTTCTTTTACGATTTTTTCAAATTCATCTTTATTATAGGCAATACCTCCACCAGTTCCAGCCAAAGTGAATGATGGACGGATAATTGCTGGAAGTTTTACATCTTCTAGAGCTTTTAAAGCTTGTTCATATGTGTGTACTACGTGGCTTTTTGGGCTTTTTAGTCCAAGTTCGTCCATACAATCACGGAATTTTTGCCTATCTTCGGCTTTATCTATTACATCTGCTTTTGCTCCTATCAGTTCGATACCAAGTCTTTCGAGTGTTCCGTCTTCATCAAGAGCCAAAGCAGTATTAAGTGCAGTTTGCCCACCCATAGTTGGAAGTAGGGCATCTGGTTTTTCTTTTTCAAGGATTTTTGCAACTATTTCTGGTGTTATAGGTTCAACATATGTTGCATCTGCCAAATCTGGGTCTGTCATAATTGTTGCGGGATTAGAATTTACAAGTATTACTTTGTAACCTTCTTCTTTTAGTGCTTTGCAGGCTTGAGTTCCTGAATAATCAAATTCGCAAGCTTGTCCTATTACAATTGGACCTGCTCCGATTATACAAATTGATTTTATGTCTGTTCTTTTTGGCATGTGTAACTCTCTTATATGGTCTATGTAGCCTGTTGCTCTTTATATTCTTTGATATTATTAACAAATCTATCAAATAGGTAATAGCTATCCATTGGACCTGGTGAAGCTTCTGGGTGATATTGGACAGAGAATATAGGTTGTCCTTTTACTGCTATACCTTCGTTTGATTTGTCGAAAAGACTTATATGTGTTGTTTCAATATTTTCTGGCAGAGAATCTTGAATAACACAAAATCCATGATTCTGGCTGGTTATTTCTACTTTTCCTGTTGTTAAATCTTTTACAGGGTGGTTACCTCCCCTATGCCCTAGCTCCATTTTTCTTGTTTTTGCTCCTAAAGCAATAGAAAGCATCTGGTGACCAAGACATATGCCAAATATGGGTAAGCCTTCTTTGATTATTTCTTTTATAACTGGAACTGCATATTTGCCAGTTGCAGAAGGGTCGCCCGGTCCATTTGAAAGAAAAACCCCATCTGGGTTTAATGATAGTATTTCTTTTGCGGAAGTTGTTGCTGGCACTATTGTTAGTTTACAGCCAGTATTAACCAGACAGCGTGCTATATTTCTTTTTATTCCAAAATCTATTGCGACTATATGGAATTTATAATCTTGGGATTTTTCATATCCTTTATCCATTTGCCAACATTTTTCATTCCACTGGTAAGGGGATTTGCAAGTGACGTTTTTGGCAAGGTCCATGCCTTCAAGACCTTCCCATTCTTTTACTTTTTTTAGCAAATCGGGAATGTCGAATTTATTATCGTAATTTACGCATATAATTCCCTTTGGTGCGCCTTTATCTCTGATATGTTTTGTAAGAGCTCTTGTATCTATTCCTGTTATGCCTGATATATTATGTTTTTTAAGCCATTCATTAAGGTGTGAGGTTGCTCTCCAGCTTGAAGGATTTGTTATTTCCTCCCTTATTATCAAGCCACGTGCTGCAGGGGTGGTTGTTTCGTAATCTTCTTCATTTGTTCCTACATTTCCTATATGTGGGAATGTGAAGGTTATTATTTGCCCTGCATAGCTTGGGTCTGATAAAATTTCCTGATAGCCTGTCATCGAAGTATTGAAGCATATTTCTGCTACTGCTTCGTTTTGGCTGCCGATTCCTTTTCCCCAATATATTGTTCCATCTTCCAGAACTAGCACCGCGCTCGCATAGGGGGGGGCGCTGTGGTTTGACATCGCGTTCATATAAAAAACTCTTACTTTTAGCTGTTTAGTCCTGAAAACAGTTTTGTAGAGTATTTTGCAAAAAATTTAAAGCTTTTTATTATTTTTTTTGTATGTTTTTGTTATATATCTAAATTAGATAAATTTTTACCAAAGGAAAATATGATGACTATTCGTGAAAAACTTAACGCAAAAATGAAAGATGCTATGAAAAGCAAAGACCAAATTGCTTTATCAACCATTCGTCTTATCAATGCTGCGATAAAGGATAGAGATATTTCAGAGCGTTCATCAGGACATGCCGAAGGAATTTCAGAAAATGATATTCTTTCACTTTTACAGTCAATGATTAAGCAAAGAAATGATTCTGTAAAAATATATACAGAAGGTGGAAGAGATGATTTGGCAGATAGAGAAAAAAAGGAAATAGAGATAATCTCAGAATTTTTACCAAAACAGATGAATGATAGTGAAGTTGAAGACGCTGTAGGAAAGTTGATTAAAGAAGTTAAGGCGGAATCTATTAAAGATATGGGTAAAGTTATGGCAGAAATAAAAAAACGTTATGCTGGGCAAGTTGATATGACAAAAGCCAGTAGTGTTGTTAAGCAAAGGTTGGCTGGGTAGAAACTCAAGAAAAGCCTAAAAAGAAACCCGCATAAAGCGGGTTTTAAAGTGTGGGGAAAAAAACTATTATTACCGTATAGGTAAGTGAAACTCTTATATCTGTAATTAGCTATATTATTTGT
>JALTZE010000148.1 GCA_027051315.1 Micavibrio sp. | reverse complement strand
AAATACATGTTTGACTTAAATAACTTCGATGAACCAGAAATCGAAGAACCTGAGGTCGAGGATATCCCCCCTCCTCCCACTTTTAGTGAAGAGGAGCTTGAACAGGCAAAAAAGGAAGCTTTTGATAAGGGAAAAAAAGAAGGAATAAAAGAAAGCAAGGAATCCAGAGATGAATATATCGGCAAAATTTTAGAAGAAATAAAAACTCAATTTGAGATATTGAGAAAATCTGAACAAGAAAGAAATGCTGTTTTCGAGAAGGAAGCTGTTTCGCTTTGTAGTACCATATTATCACATAGTTTTAGCTATATTGAGAGCGTATATGGTCTTCAAGAAACTATGCATATAATAGAAAAAGTTTTAAATTCTCACCTTGAAGAAGGACCTATCACAATCGATGTATGCCCTGATGAAAAAGATGATATAGAAGAAAAAATAAAAGAATTTTCACAAATATTACCAGAACATTATATAATCAATTCATCACCTAATCTTTCAGCTGGAGCATGCAAGATAAGCTGGAAAAACGGTGGTGCAGTTAGGAATCCTACAAAGATGGCAGAAGAAATACAAAAAAAGCTTAAAGAAACACTTGCGGAAACTGCTGATAAGAAGCAGAATCATAATGTAAAAGAGAATGGAGAAAATCATGAGCAATGAAGACCAAACAAGCGAAGAAGGTAATCTTCACCTCGATGAAATAGAAGACCAATCAGGTAATAATAATGATAATGAGCAGGATTTTGCTATGGGTGAGCCAATGGCGGGTGATGTAACAGCCATATATGATATACCTGTGCAAATATCTGCTGTTTTAGGGCGTTCAAATATGCAAGTAAGTCAGCTTTTGAAGCTTGGGCGTGGTGCTGTAGTTGAGCTTGATAGAAAGGTCGGAGAAGCTATCGATATATATGTTAATAATCGTTTAGTTGCCCGAGGAGAAGTTGTTGTAGTTGATGATAAATTAGGTATAACAATGACAGAGATTGTAAAATCAGACCGTTCATAATTGTAAAGACAAAAAATGGCAAAAAAACCAACAGCTAAAAAGAGCAATAAGAAGCTCACCAGTATAAAGATAGAGCCTGAACGCAAAGGAGTGGATTTTGCTACTCTACTAGGACTTATTATGGGAATAGGACTTATTGCCCTTGCCGTATATATTGGAAGCAGTAAAGCTAATTTCTTTAATCTACCATCTGTTTTGATAGTGATATTTGGTACTATAGCTGTGACATCTGTTTCATTTTCATTAGATGAAATGGCAAATGCTGGTAAAGTTATATGGACTTCATTTTCTTCAAAAATTTATAATCCATCAATAATGGCTAGGCAAATTATGGATATAGCAGTACTAACCAGAAAAAAAGGCCCTTTAGCATTATCGCATATAGAGGATGAGCTTAAAAAAGACCCGTATTTGCTCGAGGCTGTAAAAATGGTTACTGATGATTATAAGCCAGAAGATATTAAAAGAATAATGGATAATGAAACAGATACACTGGCGGAAAGACATTCCAGGTCATCTGATATATTAAGACGGGGAGCAGAAATAGCACCAGCAATGGGGTTGATAGGAACTTTGGTTGGACTTATACAAATGCTTTCTGATTTAGATGACCCTAATAAAATAGGTCCTGCTATGGCTTTGGCTCTACTTACTACTTTTTATGGTGCTATATTAGGCACTGTTATTCTTGCTCCTATGGCTGCAAAGCTTGAAAGAAATACAGAAGATGAGATAATGATTAGGAATCTTCTTGTAACGGGCATGGTATCAATTTCAAAACAAGATAACCCCAGAAGATTAGAGGCTGTTCTTAACAGTATTTTACCACCAAAAGATAGAATTAAATATTTTGATTAGCAGTAAGGTATAAAAATATGAGATTAATGATAATCGGAGGATTGGAAGGTCATATTAGTGCTGCTGGAAAAATAGCTCTTCAGCGTGGTGCTAAGGTTATTCATTGCGAAGATATTGCTCAAGGCATAGGAGCATTGCAAAATGGTAAGAGTGCCGACCTAGTTATGGTCGATATTAAGCAGGATATAGGGAAATTTATCGCCGATTTGGAACAATCAAGAATTCATGTTCCTGTTGTTGCATGTGGTGTGGATAATGATGCTAGAGCTGCTGTAAAAGCCATACAGATGGGGGCAAAAGAATATATCCCACTACCTCCTGATGCTGAACTAATTGCTGCTGTGATAGAGGCAATTACAGAAGAAAATAATGATATGATTGCGGGTGACCCTGCTATGAAACAGGTGGTAGCATTGGCAGATAAGATTGCTCCTAGTGAAGCTACGGTTCTTATTACAGGGGAATCGGGTACAGGTAAGGAAGTAATGTCCCGATATATTCACAATAAATCAAAAAGAAAGGCTGGACCTTTTATTGCGGTTAATTGTGCTGCTATTCCTGAAAATCTTTTAGAGTCTGAGCTATTTGGTCATGAAAAAGGGGCTTATACAGGCGCAACATCTAGAAGAATAGGAAAATTTGAAGAAGCAAATGGTGGAACTATACTCCTTGATGAAATATCGGAAATGCACCCTTTGTTACAAGCAAAATTATTAAGAGCTATTCAGGAAAGAGAAATAACAAGATTGGGTAGCAATGATTCTGTTAAGGTAGATGTTAGAATATTGGCTACATCAAACAGAAATCTTGAGAAATCTGTTATGAATGGAGAATTTAGAGAAGATTTATTTTTTAGACTTAATGTTGTAAATATAAAGCTTCCTTCTTTGAGAGAAAGACCCAGCGACCTGATTATTTTGGCACAGTTTTTTGCTGATAAATATGCTGAGGTTAACGGAGTTCCTAAGAAAAAACTTTCTGAGCAGGCAAAGAAAAAAATACAAGCATGCCAATGGCGAGGAAATATAAGAGAGCTTGAAAATACTATGCATCGTGCCATTTTGGTATCTATTGAAGATGAAATAGAGGCAAGTGCAATCCATACAGAATCTTCTATGAATATTTCTATGCAGGCTGAGACTCCTGTTAACTCCCCTTCTCCTTCGGGAGTTTCATCTGCTTCTAATTCTTATATCGAAGAAAATTCTTCTTATTCCTCTTCCATTTCTTCTTCTGACAATGAAATAAAAAATACAGGTGCGGTTGAAACGCTTGTAGGTCGTACTGTTGCTGAAGTAGAAAGAGATTTAATACTTAATACTCTTGACCATTGTGTGGGAAATCGTACCCATGCTGCCAAAATTCTTGGTATTTCAATAAGAACTCTTAGAAATAAAATAAAACAATATAAAGATGAGGGCGTTGATATTGATAAAATTTCTGGCGCTAATATTTATAGCTAATCATCAGATAATTCATATAACGCAACAGCATTGCTTTGGGCATCTTTTATTATAAGGTCAGAATCTGGTTTTTCTGGTCTGTATTTTATGTTAAATAAATTCTCGAAGC
>JALTZE010000147.1 GCA_027051315.1 Micavibrio sp. | reverse complement strand
GGCCATATTTCTGGCATTTTATAGTTTTTAAAAAAGAATATATCTTTTTTCAGTAATAATTCAGCTCCCCTTGTATATAATAAAGAAGAAATATCATGAATCTTAATATATTGTTTAAGAAGTTTATTTTTATCTCTAAGCTTTTTATATATGTGCTTGCTTTGTTCAATACTTCTTGCCAAATGTTTTTTTTGCGCCATATCCAGCGTTGTAATTATACATTTTTTTACTTGCGCTCTAGAAATATTATTTTCTCTAGCCTGCAGATTTTCGTTGTTAAGAAAAAACAAAGCTAGAAATAAAAAGATTATATTTTTAACATTAAAGCGCATAATAATTTAATCCTAAAGCACAATTATTAAACTAGCAATATAAAATATATCATATAAAAAGCCCCGATTATTAACGGAGCTTTTTAATAACAATCAAAAGGAATGCTATTTCCTATCTTACAAAAAGATGAACTTCGTTATTCTTTACATCATCTTTTTGTATATATGAAAGGTCTATCCTGTCCAGAGGAAGCCCCATTTGCGTAAGTGACCTTAAAACTTTTTCAGCATTTCTTCTTGCTCTAGTCCCCTCAATAGCAAGCTGAGCAGCATTACCAATAGCAGGTTGGACAGCGACAAGGTCAAATCTGGCATCAGGATAACGTTCCAAAGCTTTACTAACCGCCATATATACGGGCTGTTCGAAATGCACATTTGGCTTATAAAAATCTATTTTTACAAGCTGCTTTGGCTCTTCAGGAGCTTTCCTCACAGGTTCTTTTAAATCCAGCGGCGTATTATTATCATCGTCAGAAGACCTAACATATGATGTTGATGGCTTTACGCTTGAAAAAGGTCTGTTTGACAGACTTTTGCCATATAAATCACCATTTGCAATAGCAAGGGACATTGCTCTAAGATTGCTTCTCTCAGAAGCAAGGTACGCAGACGTTCTGGTAATATTATCGCTAACATTATTTTGAAGACGTTCTATAACAACGATAGTGTTATTTATCGAATCTTCTAGCAATGCAAGTCTTGCGTGGTCTTCTTCAACCGCTCCCGTAAGACCATAAGTAGCTCTAGCACTCTCCAAAAGATAAGCAGACATAGAGGCTACATTTGATATTTCCACAGCAAGTTCATTAAGGTCAGCCACATTAGCAGCCAATGCCTCAAGCCCATTTTGTGCCTGAGCCATTCTTTGCACAAGTCTTGGGTTTCCAGGTGTTGTGCCTGATTGTAACTGCGTACTTATTGTTCCAACATCTGCATAATATGCTGCTGCTTGCTCTCTCCCCACTTGTTCTAGTGAAGCAAGTTTCTCGCTTAATACACCAGCATCAGCTTGTAATGAATGTAGCTCTTTACGTAAATCTTCAATTTTTTTACCTACCACAGTTTCTGTAGGCTGGAAATAATCCGTTCCTGCAATTTGCTCTTTTTTAACTTCAGGAGCTTTGTGAGGGTAACTATAAGCAACATCCTTAATACTAGATGGTACTGATTGATTTGTAATTATAAGTGTAGGAGATTTAACGGCGTTTTGCTGAGCATAAGCCTCAGACATATTCAATATTCCTCCAGAAAGAGCAAGAACACCAATCCCAATAAATATATTTAAATTCATATGTTTTCTCATTGTGCTAATATTTTCCATGGTAAATTAAATGCACTATATACAGAAAGATAAAATTTCTGAATAATGATAAAATCACCTGATAAGAAGCATCTGTCAAGGAATGATGTAAAAAAATGTAATAAAATATGGGGTTTTTTTAATTAACAGAAAAAATAAAAATTAATACTTGCAATATCTACCTGCTTTGATTAGTTTACGCCAGAATATTTTAACAGGCATAAGCGCCCGTAGCTCAACTGGATAGAGTGTCTGACTACGGATCAGAAGGTTGAGGGTTCGAATCCTTCCGGGCGCGCCATTTTATAAAAGCTCATAATATGATTTAGCTTATAATATGCTTTGATGTTAATTGCTTCCTATGATAAATATCTCTCATGTTACCGAATCTTGAAAAAACAAAATCCTTCGCGCTTGTTGAAAAAAATGGCGAAATATCGTTATATCTTGGCGAAATTAAATATCTTGAAAAAATTGAGCAAATTGAAAAATTAGCAAAAAATAATATGAACGATGTAGTATTCGTTCTTCCATATAGGGTGATTAGAGAAAAAGGCTATGATGCAATCGGTAGTGAACCAATATTAGCTCTAGTAAGTAACTCTCCACCACAGAAATTTTCAAAAGATGATTTAATAAGATTTTTACCGGACTTGCCAGTGGTGATGGATAAGGAAATTGAACCATCATTAAGTGACAAAGAACATGCAGACCTTGTTGAAAAAATAAAGAAAAATGAGATAGAGGGAGGTAATGCTTCCCAAGTAAATATAAGCCGATATTTTAAAGGAATCCTAAAAAATACAAATCTTGAACAAATATTTTCTATATACAGGCATCTTTTAAAAGGAAATGGTCAATATATGACTGTACTTTTTGCCGATAAAGAAAGTGAAAATAAAGAAAATTATAGATATATAATAGGCGCTACACCAGAATGTCATTTAAAGATTGATGATAGCTCAACTATGATGATGCCTATAGCAGGTACATTAAGAAAAAATGAAGCTGAAGATTTTGAAAAAGTTTTGCAACAATTTTTAACAGATAAAAAAGAAGTAAATGAGTTATATCAAGTAACTGATGAAGAAATGAAAGTTATGTGCCGTATATGTCCAGATGGTGGCTATGTAGAAGGTCCATTTCTAAAAGAAGCAGGGAATGTAATTCATACATATTACAAGCTGATAGGAAAAAGAAATAAAGATGCTATAAAAAGCCTTATTTATACACTGCATGCTCCAACAGTTGTTGGCTCACCTATGGAAAGTGCTGCAAGAATTATAAAGGAATATGAAGCTGTTTCTAGGTCGTATTATGCTGGTGAAATAGGAGTGTATTCTTATAATAAAGAGCTAAAGCAAGGTAATGTTGATTCGGCTATTCTAATAAGAACAGCTGAAATAAAAGGGAATGGTGAGTTTAGAATACAGGCAGGTTCAGGAATAGTAAGGGATTCTGATTCAATAAGTGAAACAAAAGAAACCAGAGCAAAAGCATCTGTAATATTGGATATTATGGCAGGAAATGTTGAATCCTCAAAAATGATGCTAAATAAAGAGATTGTAGAAAAATATAAACCATTATTAAAAAGCCGTAATAAGAATCTTTCCAATTTCTGGATGCAAGAACATGATAGCCCAGTTGTCGAAGTAGAAAAAAAACTAACTGGAAAGAAAATTACAATAATAAATAATGAAGATGATTTTTCTTATATGTTATCCCATATCCTAACTTGTTGTGGTGCCGATGTTAAAATTGTATGTACATTCGATTATAATATAGATGAAGATAATTCTGACCTTGTGTTAATAGGACCAGGAC
>JALTZE010000146.1 GCA_027051315.1 Micavibrio sp. | reverse complement strand
GATATTGGCGTCACCACGGTTTCTACGCCAACAAGTGCTTGTAATATGGGGCAAGAAGTCGTTTCCGTAGTTGTAACGAACTTTGGAAGTAACACGCAGACTAATTTCTCGGTGAGTTATCAAATTAAAGGTGGAACCGATTTGAATGAAAATGTTACTGGCGTAAACCTTGCGCCCTTAGGTGGAACTTATACACATTCTTTTGCTACGCTTGGAAATTTTTCGGTACCGGGCAATTATACAATTAAAGCATGGACGACGCTTGCAAATGATGCCCTTGCTGCAAATGATACGACAACAACAAGTGTAACGAATATCCCCGGCATTAGCTCTTTTCCCTATAGAGAAGACTTTACTACCGACGGCGGCTGGACGCCTTCTAACGACTGGCAACATGGCGTTCCATTATTTAAATCTCAAATTACTCCGATATCATTAAATAACGCATGTTGGATTACAAAACTCTCGGGAGATTATAGTCCTAATTCTAACTCGGAACTTATTAGTCCTTGTATGGATCTAAGCTCCTTAAATGATGGAATAATCAAATTTGATATTTGGTGGGAATGTGAAAATAACTGGGACGGCGCAGTTGTAATGTACTCTACTGATGCAGGTATGACATGGCAACGTCTGGGCGAGGTCGGAACCGGAATAAATTGGTATAATGACTTAACCATTACTGCGTCTCCCGGCGGACAACCGCAAGGCTGGACAGGAACAAGCTCTAATAATGGCTCTAAGAAATGGGTTACTGCAATGCACGATTTGAATAATTTGAATGGACAGAGTGGCGTTCGTTTTAAGTTTGTTTTTGATAGTGACGGTTCAGTAAATTATGATGGTGTGGCAATTGATAATTTAGTGATTAAAGAACGTCCTACGCTAAGCCTCGGTCCCGATAAATTTTTCTGTCCCGGCGATTCGGTAGAGCTTATTCCGCAAACTTCTGCGAACTTTGTACAATATAATTGGTCCACCGGCGCCACGACGCCGACAATCTGGGTAACTTATCCCGGAACTTACTGGGTCAGTGCGGTGGATAGTGACGGAGTGATTGTGCGAGATTCTATTATTATTACTTCTTCGCCGACAACAGTTTTTATTAAAGAAGATACAATACGAATTTGTCCGGATTCTATGGCAACGATTATTGCAGATATTTCCAGTCATAATGTTACAATTCTATGGAACACCGGCGAAACCAGTCCGATTATTACTGCAACGCAAGAAGGTGAATATCAAATTTATGTGACCGATTCTACCGGCTGTGTTGTGACGGATAGTGTTTATGTAGAACATTATTCTAATCCTTATGTGAACATTCCACAAGATTCCGTCGCATTTTGTCTCGGAGAAAGTATTAACGTTACTGCAGATTACGATTCTACCGTGAAAAAATTATGGTGGAACACGGGAATTGTTACGCCTATTTTTGTGGTAACTTCTCCTGGAACATATATCGTTTATGCACAAAATAAAGTCGGTTGTGTCGCTTCTGACACCTTAAAAGCAAAAATGTATTTCCCACCACAAGTAAATCTAGGCGAAGATTTATATATATGTGATGGAAGTAATTTAACGTTAGATGCAGGAAATGACGGCACAAGTTATCAATGGTCCACGGGCGCAAATACACAAACCATTACCGTAGATTCTTCCGGAATTTATTGGGTAACCGTAGAAAATGATTATGGCTGCTCAATGACCGACAGCATTACAATTGCTTATTCCACACCAATAAATTTAGACTTAGGAAATGACTTTTCCGCATGTGGACAAGCAGAACTTTCCGCGCCTTATGTTCCCGGTATGAATTATTTGTGGTCCACCGGCGATACCACGCTTTCCATCACGGTAACTTCTAGTGGTTCATATTTCTTATATTTATATAATCAGTTTGGCTGCTCTACTTCCGACACGGTAAATGTGACAATAAAAGCCAGTCTTTTCGCCGGAATTACCCATGACTTAGTCGGCGATACAGCTTATGTAGGGCTTCCAGTGCAATTTATTGACGCGAGTGTGCCGGTGCCAACACAATGGTTTTGGGATTTTGGAGACGGAACGACTTCCGCACAACAAAGCCCACAACACACTTATTCCGTAGCAGATACTTATAACGTGCAACTTATTGTGCAACGTTCTGGTTATTGTAGTGATACAACTTCCCGGAAAATTATAGTGATGATGCCGACAGGAATAGAATTTGACCTATTAGGAACTTCTTTGCGCGTTTTCCCGAATCCGACTCAGGCAACTTTAAACATTCACGCGCAGTTAAAAAATTATTATAAACAAATCTCAATTTCTGTAACTTCCTTAGCGGGACAAGAATTACGACGTTTCCAAGTTCCGATTGCTCCCGACGGTTCGTTAAAAACTCAGCTTCAATTGGAAGATTTGCCCGCAGGAATGTATATGATTATTCTTAATTTTGGCGCGAATAAGATACATCGTAGAATCGTAAAATATTAAAATGCGCACTCTATTTCTTTGTTTGATTAGTTCTGTTTTGGTTTGGGCTCAAGGAATTATTTCTATCTCGCCTTCGGACACGGTTATTGTGTGCGAAGGCGACTCGGTTTATTTTGAAATCGCTCATAATGTGGATTCTATTATATGGCAACCCCAAAGTCCTTTTTTATCTTCTTTTGAATTAGATACCGGTTATGTAAAAACTTCCGGCACGTTGACTTTTGTGTTATATGCTTACTTAGGCGGCACGAAAGTAGATAGTGATACCGTAGTGATTGGTGTAGTGAGTGCGCAAATGTCCGTGCCACAATTCGCATGTGCAGAAGCGCCGGTGAACATTAGCTTTGCCGGCTTAGGTGGCTGGGCTTCTTCTTTTTACTGGAATTTTAGCGGAGGAAATCCGCCAAGTGCAAACACAATCGGACCGCATTACGTCACTTGGGCAACGACCGGACCGAAACCCATAACATTAATTATTGTCGGATATGGCTGCATTGATACTGCTTTTGATACTGTTAATATCGTTCCGAAACCGGTAATTGACGCCGGACCGAATAAGGTTTATTGTAAACCCAGTGATGGTGTGGTTTTAGATGGGGCTTTATTTAATCCTCCTCCGAACTGCGGCGTTTTATGGTACCCCGGCGATGGCTTAGATAATCCTACAAGTATTACGCCTTTGGCGAGTCCCGATTCTACGACAACTTATTATATGACCTTAACATGTACTTTTTGTGATACAGTAATTGATTCGGTGACGGTCTTTGTGTATCCGCGCCCGCAAGTAAGCTTTTCCCAAAATCCTATTTATATTTGTGAAAATAGTGGAGGAGATTCGGTAAATATATTAATTACTAATGGCACGCCTTCTTATACATTACAATGGACGCCAACAATAGGAATTTCTTCTTTAACTTCCACTTCGCCAGTAATTAATCCACCAAAAGATACTATTTATCAATTAGTCGTTGTGGATTCTATTGGCTGTACTTC
>JALTZE010000145.1 GCA_027051315.1 Micavibrio sp. | reverse complement strand
TCATGTGCAATCGCAGAGCATCTTTAACAACCTCGGCATAAGTACTGTAAAGTTCTGTGCCAATTAACCCTTTTACATATAATTAGCAAGGATTGCCAAGATCAATATTAGGTATAACAAAACTCCTAAAAAACAATAAACAGACATAATATGTGCAATAATTATATCATGTATGATTTTTCTAGCCAGTTTTTTTCGCTTTCGTTAAGGAAAGGAGAAATATTATCAGATATTTTTTTGTGATATTTTTTTAACCAATTTTTTTCTTCATCATTTAGCATATCCATTACTATTAATCTTAAATCGAGGGGTGCCATAGTTATTGTTTCAAATTCCAACATTTTCTTATTATTTGTATTTATTTTGCCCGTTTCTTTGCACAAGATAAGGCTTTCTATTCTTATTCCATATTCTCCTTCCACATAATATCCTGGTTCATTGGAATGTATCATAGATGGTTTTATTGCTTCGGTTACTCTTGGTGATATTCCAGCCGCTTTTTCATGCACGGAAAGATAGCAACCAACCCCGTGCCCCGTTCCATGACCATAATCCATATCAGCATCCCATAATGGTTTTCTTGCTAAACTATCAAGCTGTGCTCCTGTTGTTCCTTCGGGAAAATGTGCCATGGCAAGGTTAATGTGACCTTTTAACACTCTTGTATAATTTTCCTTCATTTGCTTTGTTGGTGTTCCAATAGCAATTGTGCGTGTTATATCTGTTGTTCCGTCAATATATTGACCTCCACTATCGACCAAAAGTAAACTATTTTGTACAAGCTTACGATTTGTTTCCTTTGTTACTCTGTAATGAACTATTGCACCGTTTGACCCAGAGCCTGCAATAGTATCAAAAGAAGTTCCACGAAATTCTGGATATGCACTTCTAAGTTCGAAAAGTTTTTCATCTATATCCAGCTCGGTAATTCCTGAATTACTGTTATTTTCAAGCCAATATAGGAATTTTGTTACAGCTGCTCCATCTCTTATATGAGCATTTATCATTGCTTGTTGTTCTTGCGGTGTTTTTAGAGCTTTTAATTCTATGCACGGGTCTTTTAGGTTAATAGTGCATGAATTTGCTTTTTGTAGTTTTTTTCTAAACCAGTCAGGTGCTGTTATACCATCAAGTAAAACTGTTTTTCCTGCAAGTTTATTTATTTTTCTTTCCAAGTCATCTGGAGATTCTATTTTTATATCTTTACCCAAATGCTCTAATATTTCTTTGCTAATTCTTTTATCGGAGATAAACCAGTCAAGAGTTCCATCTGGTGCATAAAGAATAGCATAGGAATTTGCAACTGGAACATGGGGGCAGTCCGATGCTCTGATATTTAAGAGCCATGCTATTGAATCGCTTAATGTAATTATTGCAGCATCACATGATTTTTCTTTTAGAAATTTAGCGATATTTTTTCTTTTATCAGAAGAGCTTTTACCAGCTATTGATTCAGGGAAAATTATAACATCTGTTTCGATTTCTGGTGGGCGGTTATGCCATATTTCATTTATTGGGTTAGATTTTAGAGCTTTTAATTTTATATCTTTGCTTTCAAGATTTATTTTTAGTTTATCTATCTCATCTATTGTATGAAGATATGAGTCATATCCTACTATTGTATTTTCTTTTATATTTTCCAATATCCATTGAGATATGGGTGTTTCGTACATATCAGCTATTTCGAATAATTTATCATCTACTTGCTGTTTAACCTGAATTTCATATATGGAATTTGTAAATATTACTGATTTTTCAATTGTTACTATTATAGTGGCTACTGACCCTGTGAAGGCGGATAACCACTCTATCCTTTTCGAGCTGCTATCTGGATATTCATTTTGAAAACGGTCAGACATAGGAACTAGCAAAGCATCAATTTTATGCTCTTTCATTTTCTTTCTGAGTTCTTCTAGGCGTTTTTTTCTGTCTATCATTTTAATTTCCCTAATATTGTATCTTGAGAGAATATATCTATACTGACATAATTACAAAATATATAAAGCGATTCCCGTGAGGATAAAATGACAATAGCAGAAAATGAAATATCACCTCCTTATGATATTAAAGGTAAAGACGATAATCAGGCATGTATAATTGTATTTGGTAATGAAAAGGGTGGCTCTGGAAAATCCACCACTGCCATGCATGTTGCTGTTGCTTTGTTAAAGATTGGATATCAAGTAGGAACAATTGATTTAGATGCAAGGCAAGGAACTTTTACTAGATATATGAGGAATAGATTTAAATTTATTACTAAATCTAAAATGCCTATTATAAGCCCCATACATATGGCGATAAATAAAAGTGAAGCTCCTACTCTTGAAGCTAGGGTAAAAGAAGAAAATGATTTTTTAGAAATGGCAATTGCGGAGCTTGGCAATAAATGTGATTTTATAATAATTGATACTCCTGGTTTTGATACAAATCTTAGCCGTATAGCACACAGCTATGCCGATGTTTTGATTACCCCTATGAATGATTCTTTTGTTGATATGGCGTTGCTTGCTGAAATTGACCCAGATACATATGAAGTTGGTGCGCCCTCCATTTATTCAAATATGGTTAACGAAGCAAGAAATATAAAAATGGCACGTGATGGAGTCGTTTTTGATTGGATAGTTATGAGAAACAGGCTTTCCCACATCAACGCAAAAAATAAAGAAGATGTAGGTAATGTTTTAGAAAGAATCTCTTTTTTAGCTGGTTTTAGAACTGTATCTGGCTTTGGTGAACGAGTAATATTTAGAGAATTATTTCCAAAAGGTCTTACTTTACTTGATTTAGAAGAAGAAAAAGACAATGAAATGACCATGTCTAAAATTTCTGCAAGACAGGAAGTAAGAAATCTGATAATGGCTATTAAGCCTGAACGGTACAAGAAAATTAAAAAATCTGTTAGGGCAGCGGTAAGATAATATTATAAATCCATAAAATAGGAATCCATAAAATGCCTTATATTCTTCTAGTAATAGGTTTATTAATAGGAGCGATTTTTTTATTTCGTTTTTTTACTTCTGCAGACAAAAAAGAGGTAAAAGCCGCTATATATACTGTATTTACTATAACTATATGCGTTGCTTTATTTATACTTGCCGTAACAGGAAGACTTCCTGCGGCAATAGCAATTGTCGCTGCGGCGTGGCCTTTTCTTGCTTATTGGTGGCAAAAAAGAAACCAAGTACCTAAATGGGAAGGTAAAGAAAGGGGTGGAAGAAAAAAAAATGAAGAAAAAGAAGATTTTTCAGAAAATATAGAAAAAAAAGAAGCACTAGATATTTTAGGACTTTCAGAAGGTGCAACAGAAAAAGAGATAAAGGCTGCTCATAGAAAATTAATGCAAAAGCTGCACCCTGATACAGGAGGTAGCGAAGGGCTAGCTCGTAGACTTAACAAAGCCAGAGATATTTTATTAAATAAAAAATAGAAGTCATAATCATAGTTTTTTATCCTACATAATAGCTATATTGATT
>JALTZE010000144.1 GCA_027051315.1 Micavibrio sp. | reverse complement strand
CATGTAATATATGGAGGAATTTTTTGTACATATCCATATACAATATCTGTACAACGCTTATTCTGACTTGCAATTATTTTCATTAACATACACAATCATAAAAGTGATTCTTTTATCAATTCACCATGGATGAAATAAAACATGTCTGTTCAGCGTTTAAATATTAAATATATAACTTATACAATTACTATTTTACTAACATTTTTTCTAGTATCAGGGTGCGATATGGCTGCAAACCAAATGCACACTGACCGTAGCGGGAACTATGATGTTCAAGATTACAGAGATGGTCTTGCCGCAAGAGAAATTCCCCAAGAAGAATTCGAAAGCGAGGTCAACGATATACCAGAGCTTCAGTCATATATTGCGCCCGCAGGTGAAGATTTAAAACCGATGAAGCTTGTATCTATTCAACTTGACCAGAATGTCCCTCTCAGAGATGCTTTATTTGAACTTGCAAAAGAAGTGGATTATGACATTGAACTTGACCCAAGGATACGAGGTTCCGTAATATTTACAGCCAGAAATAGACCATTTGATACAGTTATTAAAAGAATCTCTGAAATAGCAGGTCTAAGATATAGCTTTGAAGGGAATGTATTAAGAGTAGAGCTAGACACTCCCTATACAAAAAACTATCCAGTTAATTATTTAAGTATGATTAGAACAAATAAAAGTTATATAACAGCTGATATATCTGTTGTTACTAGTAAAACTGCTGATACTGGCTCAAGTTATAAAGTTAAAAATGAATTTGAATCAGATTTTTGGAAATATGTAGAAGAAGGCATAAAACAGATACTGGAAACGGCAACAAAAACAAGCTATATGAAAACAGATATTGACCCGCAAATATCAGTTTCAAAAACGGCAAATGCACCAGTGCAACCACTTCCTGCTTCAACTCTTGAAGATGAAAATACTGATGAAGGGAAAGTGAAAACAGTAAGTTCACCAAATGCCGTTCTCAATGTCCAATCTCTTCCCGCAACAACCAATACAGGCGGAGGAAATTCAGCAAAGGCAAATGAAATTGATTACACCCCATCTTATTCAATAAACAGACATGCTGGTATTATATCTGTATATTCAAGTGAAAAACTTCACAAAGAAATAGAAAAATATCTAAAAGAAGTTAAGAAAACTGTTACTTCCCAGGTTCTGATTGAA
This sequence comes from Micavibrio sp., assembly GCA_027051315.1. Taxonomy (GTDB): domain Bacteria; phylum Pseudomonadota; class Alphaproteobacteria; order Micavibrionales; family Micavibrionaceae; genus JALTZE01. The sequence goes on along the minus strand of JALTZE010000144.1, from coordinate 2,345 downwards.
GCAAAAGTCCTTGAAGTTTCATTAACAGATGAATATTCTGCTGGTATTGATTGGAATGCGATAAATCGCAATAAAAATGCTAGTGGTAGCCAGCCGCCATTTGCTTTTAGCCTTGATATGTTCAGTCGTGGTAATCTTCCACCAACTAGCAGTGGGCTTCGATTTTTACTAGTCAAAGATGATATTGGTGCTGCTATAGATGCTTTATCGGAATTTGGTACAGTTAAAGCACTAGCAAGTCCAAGAGTAACTGTTGTAAATAATCAAACAGCAATACTTAATGTTGCAAAAAATGTTGTATTTTTCGAAATTGATATAGATGTTACAGTAGACAGCGGACAATCCCAAACCGAAGTAACTTCTGATGTTAAAACAGTACCAGAAGGTGTACTTATAAATGTTGCTCCAAGTATAGATATTGAAAATAATTCAATATTAATGGCGGTGCGTCCTACTATAACTAATATCGGTGAATTTAAACGTGACCCAGGTGTCGAATTTGTTAAGGCATCAGCAGGAATTGTTGATGATACATTGGTAAATGAAGTACCTGTTGTCCAAGTTCAAGAACTTGATTCTGTTCTTCAGCTAAATTCAGGTGAAGTAATGATTATGGGAGGGCTACTTCAAGATAGAACAGTATCTACTCAAAATTCTGTTCCTGTTTTAGGTGAAATACCATTCATAGGAAAAGCTTTTTCTAGCCAGTCAGATTCAGTTAAAAAGTCAGAACTTGTTATATTCTTAAAAGCTACAATTCTTGATGGCTCTAATGTTCATAATACAGATAAGGATTTGTATAAAATGTTTAGCCATGACAGACGCCCAGCAAGGATGTAAATGTTATGAATTTTACCCTTATAAATTACGTCCTAAAGGCCGCAATTAGGGATAAACTGATAATTTCTCTTATAATTATGATGTTGCTTGCTGCCTGTATATCTATATTTATAGGCAGTTCAGCTGTAATAGAAAAGGGTCAATTTGTTTCAGTATATATGGCAGGTTCTTTAAGAATTATTACCGTAATTGGCTTAGTTTTATTTATATGTTTTTATATAAGAAAGTCTTTTGATAACAAAGATGTTGAATTTATACTTTCAAAACCAATTTCACGAATATCTTTCATCATATCCCATAGTTTTGCATTTACAATATTGGCATTTATCTTAAGTATCATTGCTATATTTATAGTATTGGAATTTTCAGTAAAATTTTATAGTAATGCTCATATATTATGGGCGGTAAGCATTTTTGTTGAAATGGTAATAATTGTAAATGTTGCCATGTTTTTTTCTATGGTTCTAACCAGTGCATCATCTTCTGTAATGGCTACATTTGCTTTTTATGCGTTATCCAGAATGATAGGACAATTATTAGGAATAGTTTATTCCAGCATATATTTTCCAGGAAGTGAAATATTGGGATATATTATGCAGATAGTATCAATAATAATTCCTAGGCTTGATTTGATGGCTCAAACATCATGGCTTATATATGGTGTACAAGATGATATAAATCTCCCCTTTATCATTACACATGGTATTTTATTTACATCTTTACTGATTCTTGCATCATTAGTAGATATAGTAAGACGTAAATTCTAAATATGGTAGGAACAAATGAAAAAAACAAACGTAATAATAGTTACTGCGTTTTTGGTAATTCTTACCTTAAATATCGCTCTTTGGACAAAACATAGAACGATAAAAGCAAAATGGATGAATGTTCCTGATGTCCCTTCCAAAATATCGCTTATTCTCCCAACTTTGGGTGATGAACAATTTGCTTACAGATACCATACTCTAATATTGCAAAATATGGGAGATACAGGCGGAAATAGTACAGCATTAAAAGATTATAATTACGATAAAATAGAAGATTGGTTAACCACCCTTTATAACCTTGATGATAAAGCGGCAATAATTCCTTATTTAGCTTCTTATTATTATGGGGCAACACCCGATAATTCTCAAATTCATTATATTATCGATTTTCTTGAAAAAGCAGGAAAAGGAGGGCAGGAAAATGACTGGAGATGGTTAGTACAGGCAGTTATCCTTGCAAAACATTCACAAAAAGATCTATCCAGAGCATTAGAATTATCAGAAGAATTAACTAAGATATATAGACCAGATATGCCGGAATGGATATTAAGAATGCCAGCTTTTATAACGGCAGATATGGGGGATAAAGAAACAGCATATCAACTTTTGGTTAAAATTCTGGCATCTGGTATTGATGATTTTGACCCTAATGAAGTATTTTTCTTGAAAAAATATATTTGTAACGAAATTTTAGATAAAGAAAAAAGAGAAATTAACCCCATATGTATGGATATAAAT
>JALTZE010000143.1 GCA_027051315.1 Micavibrio sp. | reverse complement strand
GTATGTATGTATGTATGTATGTATGTATGTATGTATGTATGTATGTATGAATGTATGTATGTATGTATGTATGCATGCATGTATGTATGCATGTGTGTGAGTACGTACCTATGTATATGTCATATATACTCCCGCCAAGAAAATAAAAAATAATAATGAAGAATATGGTGCCGATTCGATTAAGGTTTTAAAAGGGCTTGATGCGGTTCGTAAACGTCCAGGTATGTATATTGGTGATACTGATGACGGGTCAGGTCTTCATCATATGGTTTATGAGGTGGTTGATAATGCTATTGATGAATCATTGGCTGGGCATTGTAATCGTGTTGATGTTATTATTAATAAAGATGGTTCGGTTACTGTGCGTGATAATGGGCGTGGTATTCCAGTTGATATACATCAAGAAGAGGGGGTTTCCGCCGCACAAGTTATTATGACTCAGCTCCATGCTGGTGGTAAATTTGACCAGAATTCATATAAAGTTTCTGGTGGGTTGCATGGTGTTGGTGTTTCTGTTGTTAATGCGCTTTCTGATTGGATGTTGCTTAGAATCTGGAGGCAAGGAAAACAGTGGGAAATGAAATTTCGTAGAGGTGAAGCGGAAGCTGACCTTAAACCAGTAAAAGATTGTGGCGACCAAACAGGTACGGAAGTTACATTTATGCCTTCTGCTGATACTTTTACAATGACGGAATTTAAGTTTAATATTTTACAAGATAGATTGCGTGAGCTTGCTTTCCTTAATAGTGGGGTTAATATTTATCTTACTGATGAAAGGGAAGAAGAAGATAAACAAGTTCAGCTTTATTATGAAGGTGGTATTGTAAGTTTTGTTGAATGGTTGAATAGGTCAAAAACAGAATTATTTAAGCCTGCAATCTCAGTTAATAAAGAAGAAAATGGTATAACGGTTGAGGCTGCTATTGAATGGACAGACTCATATCACGAAAATACTTTATGTTTTACTAATAATATTCCGCAAAGAGATGGTGGTACTCACCTTGCTGGTTTTAGGGCTGCTTTGACTAGAACATTAACCAAATATGCGGAAGAAAATAACCTGATTAAGAAAAAAGATATTAATCTGTCAGGGGAAGATATGCGTGAGGGAATGACTTGTGTGTTATCTGTTAAAGTTCCTGACCCTAAATTTTCATCACAAACAAAGGATAAGCTGGTCTCATCAGAAGTGCGACCTGTTGTTGATGGGGCAATATCTGAAGGTATTGCGACATGGTTAGAAGAACATCCAGCAGAAGCCAAAATTATTGTACAAAAAATTATTGATGCAGCTATGGCAAGAGATGCAGCAAGAAAAGCAAGGGACCTTTCTCGTCGAAAGGGGATTATGGATGTTTCTAATTTACCAGGAAAACTTGCCGATTGTCAGGAAAAAGACCCTGCTTTATCAGAATTATTTATAGTGGAGGGAGATTCTGCGGGTGGCTCTGCAAAACAGGGGCGTTCAAGAAAGAGTCAAGCTATTTTACCACTTCGTGGTAAGATTCTTAATGTTGAAAGGGCAAGGCTTGATAAAATATTAGGGTCGCAGGAGATTGGTACTCTTATTACTGCTCTTGGTACTGGGATTCATGATGAATTTAATATCGAAAAAACTAGATATCATAAAATTATTATCATGACAGATGCTGATGTTGATGGGTCGCATATTCGTACTTTGTTGCTTACTTTCTTTTATAGATATATGCCAGAGATTATAGAGCGTGGATATTTATATATTGCTCAGCCACCGCTTTATAAGGTGAAAAAAGGTTCAAAATCAGAAGTATATCTGAAAGATGATGATGCGCTGGAGCTGTATTTGATTGATGCTGGTGTTGATGATTTAGTTTATGTTGATAATAATGGAGGGGCTAGAGCTAAAAATGACCTCCGTGATTTAATTAATAAGACAAGAAGTTTTAAAAAATCTTTTGAAGCTCTAAACCGTAAAATCAATAATTCTAAGATACTTGAACAAGTTATTTTATCAGGTGCTTTTGATGAGTCTATTTTTGATAATGATGATAAGGCAAAAGAATATTGTACAGATATTGCAAAACGTCTTGATGAGATGGAGCATAAATATGAAAAAGGCTGGAAAGCTGAATTTAGTCCCGTAGATGGATATGTTATAACAAGGTCTTTGCGTGGTATTACTGACAATATCAAAATCCCTGTTGATATAATAAAATGTCCTGATGGAAGAAGGGTTGAAAGTGCCAAAGATTGGTTAAAAGAAAGTTTTGATGGTCAAGGTGAATTAAGAACTTCTGATAATTTATTTAAAGTTGTTAATGGACCTGTTGAGTTTTTTGATGCGGTTATAGAATTTGGTAGAAAAGGTCTTTCATTCCAAAGATATAAAGGTTTGGGGGAAATGAATCCTGAACAATTGTGGGAAACAACACTTGACCCAGATGCTAGGACTTTGTTGCAAGTAGAGATAGAAGATGCAGCAGATGCAAATGATATATTTTCTACTCTTATGGGTGATGTTGTTGAGCCAAGAAGACAATTTATACAAGATAATGCCCTGAAAGTCGCTAATCTTGATGTGTAATTTGGGGCAGCACCGCCCTTAGTTATTAATATTGTAGAGGCTCTGTGCCAGTATTTAGGATTTCTAAATAAGTGTGATAGACAAAAATTTTGTGGCGATCTTTTCCTGTAATCTCCTTAATTATACCATATTCTTCTAGCGTAGTTAAAGAACGAAGTATGGTTGGTAAAGATAAATCACAAGCTTCTTTTATTTTTGTTGTGTTAGAAATAGGGTGTTTTTGAAAATAGTTATGAATAAGCATAATAGCGGCTGTTGATTTGTTATTTTCTTCTAATTTTTTTTGATCGTTATCAAACAAAGATATAATGGATTGGGCAGTTTCTGTTGCTTGATTAGCAGTATCTATTACTCCAGATAAAAAGAATTTAATCCATGCTTCCCAGTTACCAGTCTCTCTTACAGATTGTAAATGATTATAATAGTTTTGCCTATTTGCTTTGAAATAAAGGCTTAAATATAGTAAAGGTTGCTTTAATATGCCCTCGGCACATAATATAAACGTAATTAATAATCTTCCTATACGACCATTTCCATCTAAAAATGGATGAATAGTTTCAAATTGCACATGTGATAACGCTGCTTTTATAAGTATAGGAAGTTTTACATTTTTATCATGCAAAAATGATTCAAAATCATTTAGGTTTTTTATCATTTCTTCAGGTGGTGGAGGTACAAATTTAGCATTACCGGGGCGTGATCCTCCAATCCAATTTTGTGATCTACGAAATTCCCCAGGCATTTTGTTGCCCCCACGCGCACCAGTCATAAGTTTTTTATGGATTTCTCTTATCAGACGCAAGGAAATAGGAAGCTCTTTTAGTCGTTCAAGACCATAATTCATGGCTTTTACATAATTTGAAACTTCTTGAACATCATCTATAGGAGCTCCAAGTGCTTCTTCTGTTTCAAAAAGTAGAAGATCAGAAAGTGAAGATTGTGTACCTTCAATCTGAGAAGATAGAACAGCTTCTTTACGTATATACA
>JALTZE010000142.1 GCA_027051315.1 Micavibrio sp. | reverse complement strand
ATACTAAATAGCCTTCAATAGGCTATTTACGTTCAAACGCCACGCAGGCTCCGTTGCATTGGCAACGACTTGCGGTCGCAAGCTTCCAATTGTAATTCATGAATGAATGCCAATTGGTATTACGAAACAACATAGATAAATATTTTTATCTCTATTCCCTTTTGTGCAATAATTATCTCATCTTCTTTCCAATCAGGTATTGCAAAGCCATTGGACACTATAATACTTCCTTTTTTCATTTTTTTAAGCTGTGGTCTAAGTTTTTGCATATGGTGATTGGAAAGATAACATATAACCAAATCAAATTTTGATATATCTTCTTTGAAGAGGCAATTATTGCTAGAGGAAACACGATTGCCAAATCTTAAATACCTGATTACCGATACCCAATACGGGAAAAAAGAAATCTCAAATCCCCTTACTAATGATTTAGGAAAAGCATTGGCCAAAGAGATAGACATTCCTCCCCAGCCACTACCAAGCTCAGCTATTTCATATTTACCATCAACATTCATTCTGCTTTTAACAGATTCTATGATTTTGCTTCTTACCCAAGGTAGGCTAGGGGTGGGGGAAATGCCCACAATCCTTTCATAATAAAGGCATGTAGCAATAATAATCATCAAAGATAATAATATTGCAGCAAATATAAAATCAATTCCCACTATAGCATATCCTTTACTTTTCAATATAATCCAGAATATTTTCAAGCAAAGAAGATGAACCTATCCTAAATCTATCTTTATTAACCCAACTAGGCCCCATTATATTTTTAGCAAGTTGCATATATATTAAGGCACTTTCGACATCTTTCACGCCACCTGAAATTTTTATACCTGCACTACTTTCCGTTTCATTTAAAACTTTTAATAGTACTGCAGCGGCTTCCATACTTGCTCCTGCTGTATTTTCTGCCTTCCCAGTAGAGGTTTTCAAAAAATCAGCACCACAACCTAATGACATTATAGCAGCTTCATGTAAGCTTTCATAATTATTAAATTTTCCAGTTTCTAAAATTACCTTCATACGACTGTCATAGCCACAGGAATCTTTACATGCTAAAAGAGCTTCTCTACTTATTTCTTTTCCTTCTTCACCTTCGTGAATAAAGCTATTCCAGTTAAAAACAATATCTATTTCATCTGCTCCATTATTAATAGCATTCATAGTATCTATTGCTATTTTATCAGGGCTATCAATACCATCGGGAAAAGAAATAACCGTAGCCACTTTTATATCTGAAGCAATAGAAATAGCCGCAGTTTTTACATGTTCTGGCAGTACGCACACAGCAGCAACTTTTCCAAATTCTGTTACCGCATCTTCACAAAGCTTTTTTATAGTTTCGGTACTATCATTTTCATTCAAAGATGTGTAATCCAGACATTTCAATATAATTTTTGCAGCATTATAACTATCATCATAATCACGAGCTTTATATATTAAATCTCTAATTTCAATGGGCATATCATCAAGATTTTGCGGCATATTTATTCCTTATTTTCTTTAACATTATCCTCATTTATAGTGTTTTCTTCTATAGAAGGAACATCAGGTTCTTTATTTTTTATACTAGTGGTAATTGCAGTAAACATATCATCAGCTTCTTTATTTGCTTCTCCGATAAGTTTCGCATCAACCGACATAAAAGAATTTTCTCCAACCCATAAATAAAGAAGATTAATCATGGGGCTTAAACCAGCCTTACCACTTGCCAGTGAATAAGCTCTTTTTGATTTCATATATTTTGAATATGACATACCGTAACTATGTATATCCTTATTTCCCCTTATTAGGCTTTCAAAAGTGAATAATATTTCATCTTTGCTAAAACGGTCATATGTATCTTTATCAATTTTATTACATGAAATCCTAATATCCAAAGAAGTATTATTATCAAATACTTTGACATAATTTACAGTTTCCCCGCATATTTCCTTATCAGAGCCATCTGCCGAAGGCACGCACTTTTTATTTACGAATATTTCTTCGGGAAATTCGGCACTAAAATCACAAACATCAGAATCATATATTTTAGATTGTGCGTAAGATTGGCTTCCAAATGCAATGACAGCAAAACAAACTATTATAAGGCTAAGATTTTTCATTAATAATCCAACTATCTGGTGTTGTTTTTTTTTGTTCACCAGTATCTAAAGTTTTCACTTCATGTTCACCTTCATCATCAAAAGGAGGGAACCACACATATTTTATCCCTTTTTTCTCTGCATAGGCAATTTGTTTCTTTATTTTTTGCGGAGCATGATACATTTCCACATTAAAACCATTTTTTCTTAAAGCATGAGCCGTTTGATAAGCCTGCATTCTTCTATCTTCGGAAGGTAAAACCATTAATATTTCAGCAGGGGACATTTTTTTATTCTTTATATAGCCATTTTCAAGCAATACCCCGAATAATCGAGTAAGACCTATTGAAATTCCAACTCCGGGAAGATGTTTGTTAATATATCCACCTGCAAGGTCATCATATCTCCCACCAGAACATACAGAGCTGGTAAATTCTGGTATATCCAGCAGATTCGTTTCATATACCGTACCTGTGTAATAATCCAGACCACGTACAACAGATAAATCAACAATCACAGCATGTTCAGGGAGATGTTGAAGCTGTTTAAGTACAAATACTAACTCTTTAAGCCCTTCATCAAATTTTTCATTATCAACATTAAGTTTTTTAACTTCATTTTCCAGCTCAACAGGATTTCTGGTTTTAATAATTGATAGCTGTAAAATAAGGTCAATTTGTTTATCTTCCAAGTTTATTTCACTCGCTAGCTGCTTTCTTACTTCATCTTCACCAATTTTATCAAGCTTATCAATGATACGAGTCGTAAGAATAACTTCGTCGATATTTAAAAATTCAAGTAAACCGCAAATTATTTTTCTATTATTTATCTTAATCTGTACGCGTCCTATATCAAGCCCATCCAAAGCTTCATATATAACAGCTGGCATTTCCGCATCAAAGTGAAGTGGTAAATTATCAACTGCAATAACATCAATATCACATTGATAAAATTCTCTTTCACGTCCTAGCTGAGGTCTTTCTCCTCGCCATACTTTTTGCATTTGATAACGTTTGAAAGGAAAAACGATGTTGTTAAAATTAAGAGCAGTATATCGCGCAAAAGGAACAGTCTGATCAAAATGTAAAGCAAGCCTAGCATCAGATTTATCTTTTTCATCTGCTTGAAGTCTGGTCAAGGTGTAAATTTCTTTGTCAGTTTCACCTTTCGCCAGCAATACTTCGATTTCTTCTACGGCAGCAGTTTCTATTGAGCAAAAACCATAACTTTCAAAAATTTTTCTAAAATGGTCTAACCATTGTTGTTCAACTCTTCTTATTTCAGGAAGCCATTCAGGAAAACCACTAATTGGTCGAGGTTTATATATTTTATTCTTGCTCATCTATATTTCACTTGTATTTATTTAATTTAATTAACCCAACAATAAAGCCCTGTAACAACTTTATCAAGCAACTATGTTTTGACATAAAAATTATTTTCTGTTAATTGTGTATGCTATATACAAA
>JALTZE010000141.1 GCA_027051315.1 Micavibrio sp. | reverse complement strand
GGCAAAAAAGGTCTATATATAACCGCAGCAAAACCAAATAGTTCCAGTAGAAAAAAACTAGAATCACTTTTTAAAAACAACTGCTCGGGTGAAATAATTGATGTTTTAGATACTGATTCATTGATAAAAGCTACTGGAAAAAGGAATCCCGTTCATATTTTTGTTGAATATGGTGGTTTAAGTAAAAAAATTATTGTACAAGTTAACCTGTATCTTTCCCTAAACGGAATAGCATAAAAAAAGAAAGAGAAAATTAGTAATGAGTGAAACAAAAGATACTAAAAAGAAAACATTATCTCTTAGTTCAAAAGGAACTTTAAGCCTTTCTGGAACTGCAAAATCTACTGCTAAACAATCATTATCAGGGCGCTCAGGTGTTGTTGAAGTAAGGCGTAAAAGGTCGCATATATCACCTTCTGTTAACAAGGCTGAAAATAACGGTGATGATAATCTTACTGCAGCGGAAAGAGAAAGACGTGCAAAAGTATTAGAGCAAGCTAGGCTTGATGCTATTGAAAAGGAAAAAGAAGAAAAACGCTTATTAGAAGAAAGAAAGAAAAAAGCAGCAGAAGCAGCACGAAGTGGTGAAAATAAAAAATTATCTAAAGATGAGCTTCGTCAACGTGAGCTAGAAGAACTTAAAAAAATTGAAGAAGAAGAAAATAAGATTGCCGAAGAAAAGGCTGAAAAAGCTAGGGTCGAACAGGAAGCAAAATTAAGCAAAGCTGAAATTTCTCAACCAAGAAAAACAACAGTACATAATCCTAGATTCGCAAATACAAGAGAAGAAGAATCTAGACGTGAAAAACCAGCCAAGCCAAGAGTTGCTAGTGGTGAACCTAGACGCAGGTCTGGAAAGCTTACTGTTACGCAAGTTATAAATAAAGATTATGATAGGGTTAGAGGTCCTTCTTTATCTGCTCAAAGGAGGGCAAAAGAAAAAGCCCGTATGCAAGCAAATGCAGAACCTGCACAAAAAGTATATAAAGAAATAACTCTTCCTGAAACAATTACAGTTCAAGAGCTTGCAAACAGAATGACCGAAAAATCAGGTGATGTTGTTAAAAAACTTATGCAAATGGGGGTTATGGCAACTATAAATCAGACAATTGATGCTGATACGGCAGAGCTTATTGTTGAGGAGTTTGGTCATACATGTAAACGTGTAACGGAAGCTGATGTTGAAATAGGTATTGAAGGAGAAGAAGATAAAGATGAAGACCTCCTTCCTAGACCTCCTGTTGTTACCATTATGGGACATGTTGACCATGGTAAGACTTCATTGCTAGATGCTTTAAGAACTACTGATATTGTATCAGGGGAAGCAGGTGGAATTACCCAGCATATTGGGGCATATCAAGTTGAAATGAAATCTGGTGATAAAATCACATTTCTTGATACTCCTGGACATGCTGCCTTTACAGAAATGCGTGCAAGGGGAGCTGATGTAACTGATATTGTTGTTTTGGTTGTTTCTGCTAACGATTCTATTATGCCGCAAACGATTGAAGCTATTAGCCATGCTAAGGCTGCTGGTGTTCCTATAATTGTTGCAATTAACAAAATTGATTTACCTGATGCCAACCCTACCAAAGTTAAGCAAGACCTCTTACAACATGAAATAGTTGTTGAAGATATGGGGGGTGATACGCTTTGTATAGAATTATCAGCGAAGAAAAAAATAAATCTAGATAAGCTGGAAGAGGCAATTCTTTTACAAGCAGAAATTCTTGATTTAAAAGCCAATCCAAATAGAAAAGCAAGCGGAGCAGTTGTTGAAGCTAAACAAGTTCAAGGGCGTGGAAATGTTGCTACAATCCTTATTCAGCGTGGGACTCTTAATATAGGTGATATTTTTGTAGTAGGTTCTGAGTGGGGTAGAGTAAGAGCAATTATTAATGATAAGGGCAAACATATTAAACAAGCCACACCTGGTCAACCTGTTGAAATTCTTGGACTTAATGGTTCTCCTGATTCTGGTGACCAGTTTCATGTTGTTGAAAATGAAGCTAAGGCTCGTGAAATTGCTGATTACCGTGTGCGCAAAAAACGTGATATTGCTTCACTTGCAAATGCCACTTCGCTTGAAGCTATGATGCAAAAAGCAAAAGAAGGTGAGAAGAAAAAACTTCCCGTTGTTATTAAGGCTGATGTACATGGTTCTGTCGAGGCTATTATCGGTTCTCTTGAGAAAATAACAGAAGGCAATGAAGAAGTTGATGTTCAAGTTTTACATTATGGTGTTGGTGGTATAACCGAATCAGATGTTATTCTTGCAAAAGCTTCTGGTGCGTTAATTATTGGATTTAATGTTCGAGCTAATGCTCAGGCACGGGACCTTGCTCAGAAAGATGGTGTTGATATTCGTTATTACAATATTATCTATAATGTTATTGATGATGCCAAGGCTATTCTTAGCGGTATGCTTAAACCTGTTATTCGTGAAGAATATATAGGTCAGGCAGAAATCAGAGAAGTGTTTAACATTACCAAAGTTGGTAAAGTTGCAGGATGTATGGTTAAGAACGGTTCTGTTAAGCGTGGGGCAAAAGTACGTCTTCTTCGTGATGATGTGGTCGTTCATGAAGGAATGCTTAAGACCCTTAAACGCTTTAAAGAAGAAGTCAAAGAAGTTCGTGAAGGAACAGAATGCGGTATGGCGTTTGAAACTTATGATGATATTAAAGAAGGCGATATTATTGAATGTTTTGAAATAATAGAAGAAGCTCGCAAACTGGATTAAAGGAAAAATAATGGCACATAATAACGGTCCATCGCAAAGACAGTTGCGTGTTGGTGAACAATTAAGACATGCCATAATGGAAACTCTGGCAAAGGGTAAATTCCACAATGCAATATTGCTTGATGCTTCTCATAATGTAACGGTTTCGGAGGTAAGGACTTCTCCTGATTTAAAAAACGCAACTGCTTATGTTATGACTTTGGGCGGACGTGATTTTGAAGAAATTCTTGAAGCTTTGAATGAAGCTGCGCCTTATATTCAACGACAAATAGGAAAAAAATTAACTTCAAAATTTACTCCACGCTTAAAATTTATGTGTGATACAAGCTTTGCCGAAGCAGAAAAAATAAACTCTCTTTTAAATCAAGTTCATTATAGCAACGAAGAATAATATGGCTAGACGTAAAAAAGGACTTAACATTAATGGCTGGATTAATGTTTATAAACCATATGATATGGGCTCTACTGACGTAGTCAATAAGGTAAGACGTTTTTTTAATGCAAAGAAAGCTGGGCATGCTGGAACTTTAGACCCACTAGCGGAAGGAATTCTTCCAATTGCTTTGGGGGAAGCAACTAAAACCATTCCATATATTCAAGATAGACATAAAATTTATATCTTTGAAGTAAGCTGGGGTGAACAAAGAAGTACTGATGATATGGAAGGTGAAATTATTAAAACATCCCCTTCTCGCCCTGATATTAAAGATATTGAAAAAATTCTTCTCGAATATACAGGAGAAATAGAACAAACACCTCCGAAATATTCTGCTATAAAAATTAATGGTGAAAGAGCCTATGATATGGCGAGGGAGGGAAAAGAAGT
>JALTZE010000140.1 GCA_027051315.1 Micavibrio sp. | reverse complement strand
AAATGAACAATTTGAATGTAATCCAGCCCAATTATTATCGAATCTTGATTTTCTAAAAAATGATAATTCAGGTGAACTTGCTGAAAATATATCAATAGAACAGGTTAGGCAGAAAAAAGAAAATCTTATCCGCCAGAGGGACGCTATAGGTCCTGTTAATTTAATGGCTGAGGGTGAATTAACTGAAGTGGAAAAAGAGCTTACAACTCTTTTAAATGAGAAAAATGACCTTTCTCAAGCAATAGAAGAGCTTAGAAACGGAATAAATAAATTAAATAAAGAAGCGCGAGAAAGATTACAAAGAGCCTTTGATTTGGTTAATGCTCATTTTAAAAATCTTTTCACAAAAGTTTTTGGTGGTGGCAAAGCGCATTTGGAGTTGGTTGATTCTTCTGACCCTTTGGAAGCAGGACTTGAAATATATGCGCAACCGCCAGGTAAATCTCTTCAATCATTATCATTAATGTCTGGAGGAGAACAAACACTTTCATCAATTGCTCTAATTTTCGCAATGTTTTTAACAAATCCCTCTCCCATATGTGTATTAGATGAGGTTGATGCTCCTCTTGATGATGCTAATGTTGATAGAATATGTGACTTAATCGAAGAAATATCAGAAACATGTAATACGAGATTTTTGATAATTACTCATCATCGACTTACAATGGCAAGAATGCACCAGCTTTATGGTGTAACAATGTCAGAACGTGGAGTTTCACAGCTTGTATCGGTAGATTTTGATAAGCAGCTCGATTTATTAGAAGAGGTCGCATAAAATGCATGATAATAAAAATCTTGAACAAATCGAAAAAAAAATTTCTTCTTTAAAAAAAGAAAAACAAGAAAAAGAAGAAAAAAAACATACAAAGAATCATAAGCAAGAAGGTATGCGCGCAGCTATGGAATTTATCCTAAGTATATTGGTTTCTGCTTATATAGGATACTGGATTGATAATTATTTTAACACTACGCCAGCTTTTATTTTTATTTTCGTAATATTGGGTACAGCTACTGGATTTATGGCTATATACAAAATTTCTAATAATTTAGATTCATCAATTGGATATTCTTCATTGCATAATTCGAAAAAAAACGTTAAAGAAACGTTAGAAAAAGATTCAAACGAATAAATAGGGTAAAAAAGTGGCTAATCCAGTACAACAATTTGAAATTACTCCTTTGGTTCCTCTGGAAATATCAGGTTATGATATATCCTTTACAAATTCATCATTATGGATGGCGTTTGCATTGATTATATCAACATTATATTTCACAATTTCCATGAGAAAGAAATCACTTGTCCCTAGCAGGGCGCAGGCATTTTCTGAAATGGCATATGAAATGGTCGCCAATATGATAAGGGAAAATATCGGAAGTAGAGGAAGGCAGTATTTCCCTCTTATATTTACGTTATTCATACTGGTATTATTAGGTAATGTATTGGGGCTTCTCCCCTATTCTTTCACTTATACAAGTCATATAATTGTTACTGCAGCGCTTGCTCTTATGATTTTCTTTATGGTTATAATCATAGGAATATATAGGCATGGGCTGCATTTCTTTAGCTTGTTTTTACCACCAGGTGTGCCGATATTAATGCTCCCCTTAATTGTTCCGATAGAAATAATGTCTTTTATTATAAGACCGATAACCTTGTCTGTACGTCTTTTTGCAAATATGGTGGCGGGACATATAATGATTAAAGTAATCGCAGGTTTTTCTGTGATGATGGCATCAATTGGAACTATAGGAGTACTAGCCGGAATTATCCCAATGATGTTTAATTCTGTAATAATAGGATTTGAATTACTGATTGCTGCGCTTCAAGCATATGTGTTTGCCATACTTTCATGCGTTTATTTAAAAGATACTATTGAAATTAATCATTAAATATGCAACAAGCACATCATCAGGATTAAAAACCAACTTGAAACTGTAAAAAAAGGAAAAAAATAATGGAAATCGAAGCTGTAAAAATTCTAGCTGCTGCAATAGCACTATTACCTATTCTAGGTGTTGGTATAGGACTAGGAATAATATTCGGCGCATATAACCTTGCTGTAAGCCGTAACCCTAGCTCAGCTGAGCTACTTGAGAAGAAATTCCTTCTTATGTTTGCTCTTACAGAGGCACTTGCTATTTTCGCGGTATTGTTTGCTCTACTATTCATTTATGTTGTTTAATAGAGGAACGTAATGACTATAAATAATAGCTTTAAAATATTACTTGCTATTACAACTATCTTCATTGGCGGATTTGCTTATTCCGCCAATGCTGATGATATTGAAAAGATATCTGATATAGAAGAAGTGGTAGAGCAAGTAACAGACCAAACAAAAACTGAAACTGAAACGATAGTCAAGGAAGTAGAAGAAACTACGGTTAAAGCAGCCGAAAAGGTCGAAGTTGTTGTCGAAGAAGTTGAAAAAAAAATAGAAGCTGTTATTACAAAACACAGCAGTGAAAATATATCACAAGAAATTGATGATGCTGTTTTGCATGAAAAACATGGTGAAAAATCTGGTTTACCTCAATTTGATATATCGACTGCCCCTAGTCAGATATTCTGGTTATTTACATTTTTTGCATTAATGTATATCTTTTTTTCGAAAAAAACTCTTCCTGAAATTTCTGCTACTATAGAAAATAGGCATTTATATGTACAAACAGAGATGGATAATGCTGAAAAATTCACAGTACAAGCCAAAGAAGCGCAAGTCGCTTATGAAAAAAATATAGAAATGGCAAAAGTCAAATCTATGGAAATTATCAAAAAGATGGATGATGAGATGAAGGCACTCTCTACCAAGAAAAATGAAGAGTTTAAAGAGAATTCCTATGAAGAAATTAGAAAAGCCGAATCTGACATAGCAACCGAGATTGATAAAATAATTGAAGAATTACCAAAAATATCAGCACAGGCTGCCTCAATAGCAACTAAGAAGATTGCTAATATTGAGGTTAAAGCTGACATGATTGAAAAAAATATTGAAACAGCAGAATTTAAAAAGGATAAGGCAGCATAAAATGGAACATATTTTATCAGACAGCCATATTTGGGTTACTATTTCCTTCCTGTTTTTTGTAATAATGTCATATAAAGCAGGTAAAAGAGTGTTATTTGCTCTTCTTGATAAGAGAATAAGAGAAATAAAGCATGAGATAGATACAGCTGAATCAATAAGAGTGCAAGCTCAGGAATTATTAGCTCAGTATCAAAGAAAGCAAAAAGATACAGCTATTGAAGCACAAAATATAATAGAAAAAGCACACGAGCATGCAGAGCAAATCAAAAAAAGAGCAGAAGAAGAGCTTGAAATATCTATGCAAAGAAAAGAAGCACAGTTAAAAGAACGTATTAGATTAATGGAAATAAAATCAAAAAAAGATATAAAAAATTATGCTGTTGATATGGTTGTTTCTGCTACTGAAGATGCTATAAAAAATAACCTGAAAAATGATAAAGATATTATAAATTCATCTATTGATAATATTAAATCCAGCATTGCAAAAACTGCTTAATAAACTGATTTTATAGATAAAGTATCTAATTTACATGAGGCTTTTTGA
>JALTZE010000139.1 GCA_027051315.1 Micavibrio sp. | reverse complement strand
GCATTTTTTTATCATCTGTTTTTACCAATAATTTTATCAGTTCTTTTTCTTTATCCGTTAATTCATCAGGAGAATATTTTGAAGCATCGAATAGTTTTTTTATTTCTTTTTCTTCTCTGTCCTTTATTTTTACTAAATAGCATATTGCCGTATTTCTAGGACTGTTTTCAGATTTTGCTTGTTCTAGCCACCATGAAATTTTTGCTTGTGCCCTTATGATATTATAAATATTTTCAGATATATATGCTCTATCCTTACTGCCTATATATCTATTATTTCTCATATAATCGGCGAGCATCTTATCCAAAGGAATATTAATTTCTTCCTTTAATTCTAGTAAATTGATGATTTTTTGTATTCTTGCTGAGGGTTTCATTTTTATTCTTTTTCTATAATATTATATTTTTCTTGTTCTATTTTACTTGGAGATAGCTATATCACATTAAAATAAAATGTTTGACCTATTTTATTATTTTGAGGTAATAATTATTCATGGAAAAGATTTTTATTACAAATAATCAGACTCTACTTCTCCTTATTAACCCCTGAATGGTTATGGGGCGTTTTTATGCGTCTATATTCAGGGGTATCAAATAAATTCCAAAAAACAGGCTATATTTTTTATTTTTAAGGAGAAATACTCATGTCGAGTGATAATCAGGTTATAATTTTCGATACTACTTTAAGAGATGGTGAGCAATCACCTGGATGTTCCATGAATTTGGAAGAAAAATTACGTATGGCAAATATTTTAGATGATATGGGAGTAGATGTTATAGAAGCTGGATTCCCTATTGCTTCAAAGGGAGATTTTGAGGCTGTTAATGAAATTGCAAAATCAGCAAAACAAGCAACAATATGCGGACTATCCAGAGCAGTTGAAAAAGATATTCAAGCTGCTGCTGAGGCGATTGCTCCAGCCAATAAGAAGCGTATCCATACTTTTATATCTACCAGCCCTTTACATATGAAATATAAGTTGAAGATGGAAGCGGAACAGGTAATAGAGGCAATAAAAAACAGTGTATCATTTGCAAGAAATTTAGTTGATGACGTTGAATGGTCGGCAGAAGATGGCTCAAGAACAGAAGATGATTTTTTATGCCACTGTGTAGAGATTGCTATTAAAAGCGGGGCAAAGACTATAAATATTCCTGATACTGTTGGTTATGCAACCCCTGAGGAATTTGGTGAAAAAATAAAAATGTTATTTAACCGTGTTCCAAATATAGATGATGCCGTTATATCTGTTCACTGTCATAATGATTTAGGTTTGGCGGTTGCTAATTCTCTTGCTGGTGTTCAAGCTGGAGCAAGGCAAATTGAATGTACTATTAATGGAATAGGTGAACGTGCAGGAAATGCTGCTCTAGAAGAAGTTGTCATGGCACTTAGAACCAGAAATGATTTAATGCCATATAAAACAAATATAAAGACAATTGATATTACTAATGCTTCACGTAATTTATCTGCTATAACAGGATTTGATGTACAGCCTAATAAAGCTATTGTGGGGGCGAATGCCTTTGCCCATGAAAGTGGTATACATCAAGATGGTATGCTAAAACATACTCAGACATATGAAATAATGACTCCTGAATCTGTTGGGCTTAAAAAATCATCACTTATTCTAGGAAAACATTCTGGAAGTCATGCCCTTAAATCAAAACTTAAAGAAATGGGATATAATCTAGATGAAAAAGAGCTTGCCGATATTTTTAAAAGATTTAAGGAGCTTGCCGATAAAAAGAAAGAAATTTTTGATGAAGATATTATAGCATTAGTTGATGACGAAATATTACGTGAGAATGATAAAATCAAATTTATATCTCTTCATGTACAGGCAGGAACAACGGGCCCTCAGAGTGCGGATATTGTTCTTTTAATTGATGGTGAGCATAAAAATGTAAAAGTGGAAGGAAATGGTCCTGTTGATGCGATATTCAAAGCAATAAAGGAAATATATCCGCATCCAGAAGCTAAATTACAGATTTATAAAGTACATGCTGTTACAGGTGGCACAGATGCACAAGCCGAAGTTACAGTAAGATTATGTGAAAATGGAAGAACTACAAATGGTCAAGGAGCAGATGCAGATACTTTGGTTGCTTCTGCGCGGGCATATATAAATGCCTTGAATAAAATGATATTAAAAAGGGAGAAGACTTCCCCAAATGAAGAAGAATCCAAAGCTGTAACCCCTTAAATAAATAATACCCACCTTTTATCAAGGTGGGTATTTTCATAGCTATATTAATAAAGTTTGAATGATAATTATACTTTATTATCTCTTCTAATTGTTTCAAGGAAAATACTTACTTGTTCTTTTAGGTCACTTGAAACAACATTTAGATGATTAGCAGTATCAAGAACGACCTTTGCAGCTTGACCAGTTTCAACCGCAGCAGATTGTACTTCGGTAATTGACCTTGATACCTGGCTTGTACCTGTTGAAGCTTCTGCTACATTTCTTCCTATCTCATTTGTTGCGGCATTTTGCTCTTCAACCGCTGCTGCCACAGAATTTGTAGCATGGTCAATCTCTGATATATTAGAGATAATTTTTTTCATAGCTGTTGATGATTCATGGATAGCAGTTTGGATATTTTGCACCTGAGTATCAATCATCTCTGTTTTTTGGGCGGTTTCTGTGGCGAGCTTTTTAACTTCATCAGCGACAACAGCAAAACCTTTACCTGCTTCACCTGCTCTTGCTGCTTCGATAGTAGCATTAAGAGCAAGAAGATTTGTTTGTTCTGCTATATCTTTGATAGCACCAACAACTTCACCTATTTCAACAGCAAGGGAATTAAGTTTTTCAACAGATTGGGTACTACTTTCCGCATCGGAAGAAGCTTGAGTTGCTTTTCTTGCAACGTCGCCCACTTGTTTTGCTATTTCAGAGCTAGAAGCTGTTAATTCTTCGCCAGCAGCGGCAACGGTTTGAACATTTGAGTCAGCCTGTGTCGCAGCAGAAGCAACCAAAGTACTTGCCTGTGAAGTTTCATTTGATGCTTGTTCAAGTTCATTTGCGGAGCCTTGCATTTCTTTGGCTGCCTCAAGAAGACTTTTTATAAGGTCTGCTGTTTGACTATCAAACGAATCTGCCATTTTAAGCATTGCAAGTTTTCTTTGCTTTTCTGCTTCTATTTCTGCTTCTTCTTGCTTACGTTTCATTTCTTCCATTTCAAGACTATTAGTTCTGAAAATTTCAAGAGCATTCCTGATATCAGCAAGTTCATTATTTTTACCAGCATCGGGAAATTCAATATTATAATTTCCTTGTGTTAAATCGCCCATTCTTGCAGTAAGTTCATGTAAAATATCGGTAATTGCTTTTGCAATTGCGTAAACAATTATCCAAGTAACAATCAACTGAATAATATCCATTATAATATCAAATATCATTTCTGATTTTTTTTCTTCTGCCTCTTTAGAAGCAAGCTCTATGACATTTTTCATCACCTTCTTGGCAAGTTCATTATGTGTTACTATTTCATTTTCATATGTATTAAATAGCTTGATTGGGTCAAAAGAAAGAAATTGACGTTCATAACCTTCTTTTAAGAAATATTTTTCTATGTTACGGAGTTCTTTAACTGTTTTACT
>JALTZE010000138.1 GCA_027051315.1 Micavibrio sp. | reverse complement strand
ATTGAAGAGGTGGGAATATATGATGAAGCTGGTAAGGCTCGTATTATTTGTGATTATATCGCTGGTATGACTGATAGATATGCTATCAGAGAACATGAAAAGCTTTTTGATTTATATTGGGATATGAAAAAGTAGGATATAATATTTTAATCATGAAAAGTAATAATCAAAAAAATGATGAATTATGGAATGGTTTGCTTGATGATGAACCTGGTTTACTTTCTTCTATATTTTTCAATAAAAAATTATGGTCATATTTTACATTGATATTGGCGGGGTTTTCTTTGGGATATATTGTATGGGCTGGTATATATGGTGATGAAGTTGATGTAAATAATGTGCCTTATTTAAGGGCTGATACCAATCCTTATAAAGTTAAAGTTGATGATAGTGTTAATGTTAATATCCCACTTAGTGATAGTACGGTTTTTGAGGCTATTGTTGATGATGATTTAAGTGATAAAACCAAAGAAAATATTATTATAGAAAAAGAAGAATATGTAGATAGAGAAAGTTTATTTGCTGGACTTAAAACAGAGATAAAGTCCAAGCCAATAGATGAGAAATTAAAAATAGAAAATGAATTGCATATTGATAAAGATATTAGAAAACCCATAGCAAGACCTAAAATATCTAACAAAGTTGTTAAATCTGTTAAAGATTCTTATGATAAAAAGAAATCTCTTGATAAGAAATTTTCTGGTAATTGGTATGTTCAACTAGGCTCTGTAAAATCTTATAATGAGGCTGTAAAAGAATGGCAAAGGTTAAATAGTGTTTTTTCATCAGAGCTTTTGGGAGCTACTATGAATATACAAAAGGCAGAAATTCCTAAAAAAGGAGTGTTTTTTAGGGTAAGAGCTGGGGGAATGGTAAAAAATAGGGCTGTTAGTATGTGTGAAAAAATAAAGATGAAGAAAACTGGAGCTTGTCTTGTTGTCAAAGATTAAAAATTCAATCCCTGCGTTTTTTTCTTTGGAAGGAAAATCTTTAACAGATTCAGAGGCTAATTTTTTTAAAGATACCAAGCCTTGTGGTTTTATATTATTTGGTAGAAATTGTGATAATCAGGAACAGCTTAGTAAGCTTACTTCGGATTTAAGAGAAATTGTTGGCTGGTATTGTCCTGTTTTAATAGACCAAGAGGGTGGAAGGGTTCAAAGAATGGCTCCTCCTAATTGGGAGAAATATCCTCCTGCAAAATTTTATAATAATCTTGCAAAGGAAATAGGACTTGAAACGGCGCTTGTCAGGCTTGAACAAGATATGAGAAGAATGGCAAGAGATTTGAATATGTCTGCTATTAATGTTAATTGTGCGCCTGTTGCTGATATTTTATTTCCGCAGACAGATAATATTATCGGAGATAGAGCATATGGTGATAATGTTTATGATGTGGTTAATTTTGCTCGGGTAGTTTGTAAAAGTTTTATTGATGAAGGTGTTATGCCAGTTATTAAGCATATTGCTGGTCATGGGCGTGCTGATTGTGATTCTCATAAAGAATTACCAGTTGTATCGAGTAGTTTTTTAGAGATGGAACATACAGATTTTAAAGTATTTGCAGATTTATATAAAGAATTTTCAAATATTGCTATATGGGGTATGGTTACCCACATTATCTATGAATCGATAGATAGGGTTAATCCCGCATCTGTATCACCTGAATTAATTAGTAATGTAATTAGGGGATATATTGGCTTTGATGGATTGTTAATTACCGATGATATTTCTATGAATGCTCTTAAAGATTGGGGAAGTGTGGGGAACAGGGCAAAGATTTCCTTGCAAAGCGGGTGTGATATTGCTTTATATTGTTCTGGTAAAATAGATGAAATGGAAGATATTGCCAATAATATTCCTAAAATAAGAGATGATACTATTGGCAGATTTGATAGCTATTTAAAATGGTTTTGCAAATAAAGCCCTTAGATAAGAAATAGCCAGAAGATAAATAATGAATTCTGATTATGATAAAAATTTTGAAGAAGATAAACCGCATAGTCCTATAGCCTATGGGGATATTATGATGCAAGCTGATAAAAAAGATGATGGCGCATTATTTCTTGATATTGATGGTTTTGAAGGACCTATAGATTTGCTTTTGAAATTAGCACGTGAACAGAAAGTTGATTTAATCCATATATCAATTTTACAGCTTGCAAGGCAGTATCTTTCTTTTGTTGATAAGGCAAGAGAACTTTCTCTTGATTTGGCTGCTGAATATCTTGTTATGGCTGCATGGCTTGCTTATCTGAAATCAAGATTATTATTGCCCAAGAATGAAGATGAAGAAGAGGAATTAAGTGGAGAGGAAATGGCAAAAGCTCTTGCTTTCCAGCTTAGGAGGCTTGAAGCTATACAAAATGCAGCAGAGCAATTATTCAAAAGACCGCAGCTTGGTGTTGATATATATGCAAGAGGTATGGCAGAAGGATTGGATATTGATATAGATACAAGTTATGATGTTGATTTATATGATTTACTTAGAATGTATGGTGATATTCAACGTAGAAAAGATAATTCTACCTATGAATTGATAGAATATAATTTGATGTCTATGGAAGATGCGATGGCAATGATGACAAGAATGCTTGGTAAATTACCTAAAAAGGGGATTTTTAGTGTATGGACTACTCTTACAAGTTTTCTTCCTGATGGAAATAAAGATAAGTTACTTATAAAATCATCTCTTGCTTCTATGTTAACAGCGGGGTTAGAGCTTGCAAAACAAGGTAGGTTAGAGATAAAGCAAGATGGTTTGTTTAAGCCTATTTATATTAGGGCTTATGAAAGAAATAGGGAAAAAGATGAATCATAAAACTATTGAACAGAAAAGAATCTTAGAGGCTTTGCTGTTTGCGGCAAAGAACCCTATGAGTGCCCAAGAGCTTTATGAAAGAATTCCTGATGATGCTGATATTGGTTTATTGCTTAGTGAGCTTAAAAAAGATTATAAGGATAGAGGTGTAAATCTTGTAGAGATAGATAGTAAGTGGGCATTCCGTACAGCAGAAGATTTAAAAGATGCTTTGGTTTTGGAAAAACAGGTAAGTAAAAAATTATCACGTGCAGCAATGGAAGTTTTGGCTATAATAGCATATCATCAACCTGTTACGCGTGCTGATATTGAAAATATAAGAGGGGTGGCAACTGGTAAGGGAACTATTGATGTGTTAATGGAACTTGGCTGGATTAAGCCAGGAAAAAGAAGGGAAAGCCCTGGTAGACCTTTGACATGGATTACAACAACTGGTTTTCTTGACCATTTTTCGTTGGAATCTATTACTGATTTACCAGGACTTGATGAGCTTAGGGCTTCTGGATTGTTAGATAGACGTCCTGCTATGGAAAATTTACCTTCTACCGGCGAATTGTTCGACGAAGAGGGAGTAGAAAAAGAAGAGGATTAATAAATATGTCACCAAGTTTACCACAAATTCTTATTGTAATTTTGCTGATTTTATTGATATTCGGCGCTGGAAAATTGCCTAAAATAATGGGTGATATGGCAAATGGTATCAAGGCTTTTAAAAAAGGTATGAAAGATGATGATAGTGATGAGCTTAAAAAACTTTCATCGAAAAAGGCAGAAAATGTAAAAGTATTTGAGGT
>JALTZE010000137.1 GCA_027051315.1 Micavibrio sp. | reverse complement strand
ATCATAAACAGCTCCCGATTTGTATGCGGTAAATATGTAAAAGAGTTTGAAGAAAGATTCGCGGATTACTTGGGGGCGAAATTCTGCATAGGTGTAAACTCTGGCACCAGCGCGCTAATAGTAGCTCTAATGGCAATAGGTTTAAAACCTGGCGATGAGGTAATAATGCCCGTAAACACTTTCATAGCTACAGCGGAAGCTGTATCCATATTGGGGGGCAAACCGGTATTTGTTGATATACATCCGGACTATTACACAATAGATGTAAATCAAATAGAAGATAAGATTACGGAAAAAACTAAAGCGATAATACCAGTTCACTTATATGGACAGTGTGCAGACATGGATCCTATTATGGAAATAGCTCGCAAATATAACCTTTGGGTTATAGAAGACGCTTGCCAAGCTCATGGTGCTGAATATAAGGGTAGGAAGGCAGGAACTATAGGACATATAGGGTGTTTTAGCTTTTATCCAGGAAAGAACTTGGGTTCTTGGGGTGAGGCAGGAGCGTGTGTTACAAATAATGAAGAGTTAGCAGAAAGGATGTATAAGATAAGAAATCATGGAGGAATTAAGAAGTATGAACACGATATACTGGGAGGAAATTTTCGTATGGAGGAGATACAAGGGGCAGTATTAAGTGAAAAAATATATTACCTTGATGAATGGAATAAGAAAAGAAGGTATATAGCACAACTGTATACAGAACATTTATGGGATTTTGAGGAGAAGTGTTTACTTAAACTACCTCGCGAAGCTCCCTATAATAAACATATCTACCATTTATTTGTTGTTAAGTTAAAATATAAGAATAGGGGGGAAAGCAGAGGAGTAATAATGAACGAACTTAAAAATAATTATGTCAATACAGGAATACACTATCCCACACCGTTACATAAGATAAAATTTTTAAATAATAATAATAATGAATACCCTGTTGCAGAACTTGTTCAGAATAATATAATAAGCTTGCCTATTTATGAGCACATGGAAGAGGATTATATATCTCTTATAAGAAATATATTAAGTAATATTCTTTCTTAAAATAACCAATGAAGCTGAGTAAGCTGGATTATAAGGATATTAAGTCGATCATGGATCAGTTGAAAGATGTTTACGAAGAATTAAAAAATGAAGCGTTCAAATTTTATAAAAAAGGCGATTTGGAAGAAAGCTTAAGGAGAATAGTAGCTGTATCTACTTTTGCGTGGTGGTATCATTTTGGATACTGGTGTGATGATGAGCTTGAAGAGCTAATAAAAAATATAAGCTTAGATTTATTAGAAAAAGAATTGAGTGTACATGAGGATTTAAAAACTGATAAAAAGAGTGCTTTGTTTTTAACAACATTCTTAACAAATACAGGTGGTCATACAGAGGCCATGAAGCTTTGGATGAATTGTGTGATGGATAATGTTGATAATATATATCTTGTTTCAACGGAAGTATATAGTAAAACTTTATTAAATATATCTGATTATGGTATGAATTATAAAAAAATAAAATATATGAGGTTAACTCAAAAAAATTTCACGGAAAAAATATATTATTTGACAAATATGTTGTTCAACACAAAACCACGTTATATATTTCTGTTTATTGATCCAAACGATATTGTTTCTATAGCTGCAACAAACTTTTTCAAAACTAAAGCTGATACTAAAGTTATTTTCTTTAATCATTCTGATCATACGTTTTGGTTAGGCAAAAATGTTATAGATATTCTTGTAGAATTTAGGACATACTCTGTAGGTATTTCTAGAATTTTCCGTAAGTTTAAAGACCATATAGTAGTAGTACCCTTGTCTGCAAAAATCCATGATGATAGTGAAGGTGAAATAAGTCATGATAATATTTTGGATTCATTAAACTTGCCTCAAAATTGTAAGACTATTTCCCTTTCTATAGGTTCTCCTTGGAAGTTTGTTGACGATGGATATTGGGATTACTTTAAAACCATTGAGCGCATTCTATACAAAGCAAAAAACCATGTACATCTTTTAATAACAAAAAAGGATAAATATATAGAAAGTAAGTTTTCCAGAATACCAGAAGAAATTAAAGATAGATTTAGAATTATATATAATGTTTCAAATCCTCTACCTTATTATAAAATAGCAGATTTCATTATAGAGAGTTTTCCTGTTATAGGTGGAACTGTCCGATTAGAAGCTATGGCTCTGGGTAGGCCCATGATATTCATAAGAAATAAAAGGAGTGGTCTTTTTTCTGTAACTGATGTGATACCTCCTTCTTATAAGTATGTGGCATACAATGAAAAGGATATTATTGAATATGTTAACATTTTCTTGCAAGATGAAGGGGAAAGAAAAAAAGCAGGAGAAATACTTCGAAAACATTTTTATGAAAATTATACCTCTGATAGAATATGCGTGAGAATTAAAGATATATTAAACGGAGAGGCAAAAAATGATATGCCAAGCTTAGAAGAAAATCTAATAATAATAGATACAGATGAATATTTATGCTCTTACGATATTAAATATAGAGGGGTAATAAACCCGTATCTACTTCTGCTTAGGATATATTTAAACAGTAAGAGTGTTTCTCCAACAAAATATTTTAAAATTTTAAGGAGGCTAAATATTTACGATTTTGTTTTCGCAGTTGGAAAGATAATTTCTAAATTGTGAGTAAAATATGCCTAAAAATCCTCATGTGCTTATACTTATGGCAACATATAATGGAGAGCAATTTATATCTGATCAAATAGAATCAATTTTGAATCAAACCTATAAAAATTGGAAGCTTGTAATTCATGACGATGGATCAACCGACAACACCTTAGATATAATTAATAAATATGTTGAAAAATATAAAGATAAAATAATTCTAATAGATGACGGAATAAAATGTGGGGGAGCAAAGGAGAATTTTTCACATTTAATAAAAATAGCAAAAAACTCATTTGATTTCGATTATATTATGTTTGCAGACCAAGATGATGTGTGGTTGCCTGAGAAGATAGAGATAACTTTAAACAAAATGGTAGATGTAAAATATAAAGTTGGTGAAGACAAACCTATATTAATTCATACAGACTTAAAAGTCGTAGATGAGCGCTTAAATGTTATGGCAGAATCTTTTTGGAAATACCAAAAAATCAATCCACAACACAACACATTTAACCGTGTACTTGTCCAAAATATTGTTACAGGATGCACAACTATGATAAATAAATCAGCTTTATATATTTGCTTCCCCATTCCTGAAAAGGCTATATTACATGATTGGTGGATGGCCTTAGTGGTTTCAGCTTTTGGAAAGATAGACTATGTCTCAAAACCCACGGTTTTATATAGACAACATGCTAATAATGATATAGGGGCAAAGAAATGGGATGTTCGAAGTGCTGTTAAAAGGGTTTTTAAAAAAAATGAGCTAAAAAGATTTAAGAATAATTTTGTGGAAAGTATAAAGCAAGGAGAGGCCATGTTAAGGCAATACAATAATTCCTTGAGTTTTAAAAATAGAGAAATTTTGAAGGCTTATGTTAGCTTGTTAGAGTTAAATCCGCTCGTTAGGTGTTATTTAGTTTATAAATATAAGTTTTATAAAAGTGGAATTTTAAGGAATATAGGGTCAATAATTTTAACATTATTTATATAATTATTTAATTATATAATGA
>JALTZE010000136.1 GCA_027051315.1 Micavibrio sp. | reverse complement strand
CATATATATAGGTACACCACCTATATATATGGGAGTCTCATAATCAGAATCAGTAAAACCAAAATGTTTAGGGTCAAGCTCTGGATGATATTCTTTTTCCTTCAAATTTAAAGGGTCAAGATTTGCAATCAATGTTCCCCGCGCTCTATACGCCCTGATTAACATAAGAGCCCTGATAGAATTAGAAGCAGCCTGTTTTATTTTTCCAGATGCAACAACATCATTGGCAGAAATATCAGATGTTTCAACATCACCATTTGCAACATAACCGGTTTCCACAGCAAATGAGCTAAAACCTCTTTTTGCTCTTTTATTATCTTCTGGTGTCCAGCTTGCCCCATTTAATTCATTCAAAAGAGAGATTTCATCATCACTTAAATTATCAAAAAATTCTTGCCAACTATCATCAACAGAACTTTTTTCATTTAAATACTGCGCATAAAGATGAAAAATATATTCAGAATTTACCCCTGTTAAGAAATTATTTTTAGCTGGCTCGCCCATTATTTTTCTCCAATTATTGGATAGTTATTAGATATTAAAAATGAATTATAAAAGGTAATAAGAAAATCACCGTACAAATATTATATATATCATAAATTCAACTAAAAATACTAAAAAACTAGAATTCTAAACTAGAAAACTTCCCGATAATCCTTCCCAACATATTTTGAAAGATATTCAAGAGCCTTACGTTCCAGACCACTTATATTTTTCAGCCTTTCTTTTTGATAATCAACTTGCCCATTACCAAATTTTCTTTTTATTTTATCAATAATAGTTTCTTTTGCTTCTTCTTCCCTGAATGCCATAGCAACCGATACAGCAATATATAATAAAGTATGTTTTAGCGACTCGATATCTTTATCATCAGCCCCATTTTGCTGTAACATCCATATAACTTTTTCACATTCATGAGGTGCTCTTTCCAAATTAGAATGCCAATTTTCCCAATATTTTCTATTTTTCAATGTCCATTGCATAATAATTTGAATAAATTGCGATTTACAAAAATCTTCTGCAATTTCAAAAACTATAGATTCAAGGACTTTAATTTCTGCTTCATCAGCTTCATCACCTCCCCTTTCATCAATTTCACTCATCCAAAGCCCTATTCGATACGGAAGAGGTACTAACAACGCCAAGTCTTTCTGGTCTAGAGAGCTAAAAAAATTACTATATATATCTTCCCCTACATTTTCTTTGGGAGGGTCAACCCAATCATCAGGAGGAGTAGAAAATCCGTCCCATTGTTTTTTCTTGATAACATCATCTGACATAACAACAACCCCCAAAAGCTATTTTGATGATAAAGCCATAGCAACATCCGTTAAAACAGTATCTTCAGCAGGTGATATATTCATATCACTCCCTTTTTTTCCTCCAAAAACTCCCCCGATAAACTCCGACACTTTACCTTTTATCAAATTAAAGCCCTTTTCTTCATCTTCATCGTCCCACAAATCACCATTTTCTTTATACGCCCGAGCAACAGCTGTCCCAACCTCTATAACCATTTCTCTATATGATTTAACCTCATCAGACGAAAATTTATCTTCTAAAACCTTATACAATTCCCTAGCATCAGAATAAATATCACCTTCTTTTAAGTTACCTGTATTAGCCTGAACAGCTTCCTTGGAAACTTCAACAACTAACTGTGAGTCCTTATGACATTTAGCAGCAAGTTTAATAGCCCGAATCATTGAGGCAAGCTCTTTACCATCTGCATCAACACCCCCCTCATCATCAACCCGAGAAACAGCATAACCAACACGAAGAGGCAATCTAACTGCAATCTTTCTGTATTTTTCACTTAATTGAGATAATAAAGACATCATATTCCCCATTAAAATCACGCAGCAATAGCTTTTATAATTGCATCACCAAGACCAGCAGGAGTCTCAGAAACAACAAATCCAGCAGACCTCATAGCTTCAAATTTGGATTGGGCAGTCCCCTGCCCACCTGAGATAATAGCTCCAGCATGCCCCATACGATTACCAGGAGGAGCAGTAGCACCAGCAATGAACCCTGCAATAGGTTTCTTATTTTTAACAGATTTATAAAACTCCGCCGCTTCTTCTTCTGCTGTTCCTCCAATTTCACCTATCATCAATATTGCTTCAGTCTCATCATCATCTAAAAACATTTCAAGACAATCTATAAAATCTGTTCCATTAACAGGGTCACCACCAATACCTATGCATGTAGATTGCCCAAGACCAACAGCCCCAGTCTGAGCCACAGCTTCATAAGTCAACGTACCAGAACGTGAAACAATACCAACATTACCACGTTTATGAATATGTCCAGGCATAATACCTATCTTACATTCATCTGGTGTAATAATACCTGGGCAGTTAGGACCAATCAGCCTAGTTTTAGAACCTTGCAACGCTCTTTTTACCTTAACCATATCCATAACAGGAATACCTTCGGTAATACATATAGCAAGCTCAATTTCTGCATCAATTGCCTCACAAATAGCGTCAGCAGCAAATGGCGGCGGCACATAAATAACAGAAGCATTGGCGTCAGTTTTTTCTTTTGCTTGTGCTACAGTATCAAAAACAGGAAGCCCTAAATGAGTACTGCCACCTTTACCAGGCGTTACTCCACCCACCATTTTTGTTCCGTAAGCTATAGCCTGCTCACTATGAAAAGTACCTTGAGCCCCAGTAAAGCCCTGACATATAACTTTTGTATCTTTATTTACAAGAACAGACATAAAAAACCTCCGGATAAAACGAATCTTGACACTAATTAGAAAACTTTACGAAAGTAAAATCAACCGTAAATCCTAATTTAGGAAACAACTTTGATTAGCAAAATAACATAAAATTTGCTTTTTTAATACCAAATAAGATAGATTAGCGAAAAATAATAAAGGGTGTTAAAATTGTTCAAAAATATAAAAGCTTTATTTAACAATAAGGCAACGAGAAGGACTGCTTTTACATTAGCTGGAGCAAAAATTTTAGCCGCAGCTTTTTTGTCCATTCAAATATAGCAACTGGAAACATACCAGAAAACGACATTAATAACATAGATACTATCAGCTCTGCTGCTAAATACGAAACTGATTTAAATAAAGGTCATATAATAAGACCAAGAATAAAAGCGTCGCCCTCAATAACATTGCATATAAGAAATATAGATTTATATCAAAACACCAAAAGAAAATTAGAAGAAACAAAAATAATATATGCAAATTATAAAGGAAAAAGAGTACCAGAAGATTTTATTGAAGCAGCATTTTACGCAGAAATGATAACAGGTGTACCAGTAGAAAACAAAATTATGATTGCATATCATGAAAGCAGTTTATGTAAAATTAATATGAGCAATACATCAAGAGCAAAAGGCTGCTTCCACTTTGTTCCACAAACTGCACTAGGTGCAATATATCAAACAAAGGGAACATTTTTGGAAGATTTTTTTCCAGAAAGCTCCCTAATTAGACAATGTATAGATGATAATGGAAAAATATGTTACGGGGTATATTTTGAAAATACATTAAGAAGAGATAGAGAAACCGAAAATAAAATTCTTGATGAAATTCTTAATGACCCATTCAGAGCAGCTCTACTTTCTGATAAATTAATGCTTGATGACATCAACATATATAAATCTGTATTTCCAAACGATAAAAT
>JALTZE010000135.1 GCA_027051315.1 Micavibrio sp. | reverse complement strand
TGCTATAAAATTCTTGGATTTCATATCAAAGAGAATAAAAAAGGACAAAGAAAAAGAGGATAAGAAATAAGAATATTGAGAAGGACTAATTATTTGAATTTTTAGTAAATTAAACATAAATTTGTTTTTATGGCATATAATATAATATAATTAGTAAGTAGGAATATTTTTATTTAGGGAGTAATGGTTATGCGTTTTTCTATATTTACCGTAGGATTTTCAATATTGGTATTGAATTTTGCGATTGCTCCGAGTGTGAATGCTGCCGAAGATATAATTGATAATGTGAGTAATTTTTTTGGTGGTGGTGTTGAATCAGTGGGAGAAATGGTTGGACCAGTTCAGGCTATGGATAAAATAGCCAAAGAAAGAAAAAGTGTCTGTGACCAATATAAAGGCAAAGTTGCAGAGAAAAAGAAATTTGAATTCCCAGAAAATGCTAATCCAGAAGATATTATAGCCAAAGCGGAAGCAGAGGCTAGTAAAGCTGCGAAAGGTGATAAAGTTGAAGCGGATTTTTTTGGTAAAACTGAATGTGTTACCGCTTTATTAAATCCTACTGATGAAAAGGGTGAAAAAGCAAAATATGACTATCTGTATGCCAAAAGAGGGATACAAAATGAAAATAGTAATATTAGGCAAGAATGGATATATATGGACTGGACGGAAAAAAGGGAGGCTATGCAAATAAAAAATGGTGGTATGTCCTCTGTATCTAGTCAATTAACGAATATGGCTACTGATGCTGCAATTGGGTTTGTAGGTGATAAGCTTGGTGATACGGCAGGCGAAGCTGCTGGAAAATTTGCAGACGCGGCTGGGACAGGTACTCAGATGGTTCGTCTTGATAGTTCATCAGATGCGTATGAGGTATGGTATGGGAAAATGCTTGTAAGTTCTAATAATGATACTAATAGTTTAGGTCAGCATTTGATGAATAGTGCAATTGGGGTAGGTAGCCAGATGCTAGGTGATTCAATCGGAGGGGCAGAAGGTAAGCTTGTTACTCAGTCAATTAATAATGCAGCTTTTTAGATTTTTATATCAATAAAAAATATTTATGAGTGTTAGAGCTAGTCTTTGGATTAGCTCTATTGTTTTTATTCTTATATTATCGTATATCAGTTTCTTTAATTAATTTTAATTTTTGGAAGCTGGTTGAAATGTCAGAAAATTATCATAGTACAGATGTTGTAATTATAGGCGCAGGACCTGTTGGTCTTTTCGCTGTGTTTGAGCTTGGTTTACTTGACCTTAAATGCCATCTTATTGATATTTTGGAAAAACCTGGTGGGCAATGTGCAGAGCTTTATCCAGAAAAACCAATTTATGATATTCCTGCGTTACCTGTTGTTAGTGGTCAGGAGCTTACTGATAATCTTATGGAGCAGATAAAGCCTTTTAATCCAATATTCCATTTTGGACAAATGGCGGAAAAACTGGAAAAACTAGAAAATGGTAACTGGGTAATAAAAACAGATGCAGGAACAAGAATAGAAGCAAAAGTTGTGGTGATTGCTGCTGGTGGTGGTTCTTTTCAACCCAAAAAACTTCCGATAGCAGGAGCAGAAGAATATGAAAATAAGTCTTTATTCTATGCAGTAAGAAATAAAGAGCAGTTTAGAGATAAAAATATAGTAATTGCTGGAGGTGGAGACTCCGCATTGGATTGGGCTATTGAGTTGCAATCTATTGCCAAAAATATATCATTGGTTCATCGCAGAGCAGAATTTAGAGCGGCTCCTGATAGTGTAAATAAAGTTATGGCACTGCAAGAAAGAGGTGATATGAGCCTTTATATAGCAAATATAAAGGGGATAAAAGGTAGCGAAGGTTATATTGATAAAATTATATTACAAGAAAAAGGAAAAGATTTATATGATGTAGATTGTGATATGTTGCTTGCATTTTATGGTCTTACTATGAAATTAGGACCAGTGGAAAATTTTGGCATTCATTTTGAAAATAATCTAATTCCTGTTGATACAGAAAAATTTGAAACAAATATAAAAACTATATTCGCAATAGGCGATATTAATTATTATCCTGGTAAATTGAAACTTATTTTATCAGGATTTCATGAGGCGGCTTTAATGGCGCAACAAGCTTTTAGATATGTTTACCCTGATAAGAAACTTAGATTCCAATATACAACTTCGAGCACTAATTTGCAGGGTAAGTTGGGGGTTAAGTAAATCTTGTAAAATTTACTATAATTTTATAA
Organism: Micavibrio sp.; assembly: GCA_027051315.1. GTDB lineage: Bacteria > Pseudomonadota > Alphaproteobacteria > Micavibrionales > Micavibrionaceae > JALTZE01. The sequence goes on along the minus strand of JALTZE010000135.1, from coordinate 1,446 downwards.
TGGCTTTAACAAGATTCTCTGCGCCTTTGGCTATTTCTTTTATTGATGAATCAAACATATAGCAAGCTGTGGTAACGATTTTCTTTTCTTTGTCTATTGCTATATCTGTTTTTCCTGTATTTTCATGTATAGCCCCCATATCTTCTATGGTTTTTGCGGTTGTTTTATCATCTCCAATAGTTAATTTTGCACCTTTGATAATTTTTGCAATAAGTACTGGTGATATACACAGTGCTCCTATGGGTTTTTTTGCATTATAAGTAGATGTTATGGCTTTTTTTACTTCATCATTGATTGTACAATTTTCACCTTCTATAGCAAAATTGCTTAGATTTTTGGCTGCTCCATATCCTCCTGGTAGGATTAGTGCATCAAATTCATCACAATTATATTCGGATAATGGTTTTATTTTTCCTCTGGCAATTCTTGCAGATTCTATCATTACATTTCTTGTTTCATTCATTTTTTGACCCGTCATATGATTTATAACATGGTATTGGGCAATATCAGGTGCAAAACATTGATATGATGCTCCTTCTTTATCTATTGCAAGGAGTGTTGTTACTGATTCGTGAATCTCTGCACCGTCTATATTTCCGCATCCAGATAATATAACTGCTATTTTTTTCATTTTTACCCCTTGTATATATTTCCTATGAACATTAAGAATAGTTATCGAATAATATTATAAGTAAACAGGATTTAAAATGAAAGATTCAGTTTTTGATGCAAGTAATTGGCATTCAACAACCATATTATCAATAAGAAAAAACGGTGAAGTAGTAATCGCAGGAGATGGGCAGGTTTCTATGGGGGATACTGTTTTAAAAAATAATGCATGCAAAGTTAGAAGATTGGGTAAAGGGGATATTATTGCTGGTTTTGCTGGGGCGACTGCTGATGCATTTACTTTATTTGAAAGGTTGGAAGCAAAGCTTGAAACTTATCCAGGTCAGCTTACTCGTGCATGTGTTGAGCTTGCCAAAGATTGGAGAACTGATAAATATTTAAGAAAATTAGAAGCATTAATGACTGTTGCTGATAAAGATGTTTCATTGATTCTTACTGGTAATGGTGATGTTGTTGAGCCTCAAGATGGAGTTATTGGTATTGGTTCTGGTGGTAATTATGCATTATCAGCTGCTAGAGCTTTGATTGATATAGATGGTATGAGTGCAGAAGATATTGCAAAAAAGTCTATGAATATAGCTGCTGATATATGTGTTTATACTAATGGTAATATAGTTATAGAAAAATTATAATCTTTTATGAAAGGGTAAAAATGGTTTTTGGCAGGTGAAAGCTATTTTTTTTTTTTTTTGATTATATTTATTATTATTTTTTATTTTAATATGTTGCTTTTCTAATATTGTTCTAGCGTATACTTGCTATGGTTTATAGAGAGTTTATCTTGACCCCCTTCTATTTTTTACAACACCATTTTTC
>JALTZE010000134.1 GCA_027051315.1 Micavibrio sp. | reverse complement strand
GAATATAAAGGAGTAGTTTTCTTATGTCAGATTCTATAACCGAAAATATCAATAAGCTATTAGATATTATGAAACAGCTTAGAAATCCCAACGGTGGCTGCCCATGGGATTTAGAGCAAGATTTTGATACAATTTCCCATCATACTATAGAAGAAGCCTATGAAGTAGCAGATGCTATCGAACGAAAAAATATGGACGATTTAAAAGATGAACTTGGCGATTTGCTTTTCCAAGTTATTTTTCATGCGCAAATAGCATCTGAAAAAGGATTATTTGATTTTAACGATGTCGTAAAAAAAATTAATGATAAAATGATTTTCAGACATCCCCATATATTCGGCGATAACAGCAAAGCAAATAATGCAGATGAAGTAACTGATATATGGGAAACACAAAAAGCAAAAGAAGCAAAAAGCAAAAACAACAAACAAGAATCTATATTAGATAATGTTACCAATGGGCTTCCCCCCTTAATTCGTGCTTATAAACTTCAGGAAAAGGCGGCAAAAGTAGGTTTTGAATGGCAAGAAATATCATCTGTATTAGATAAACTCGACGAAGAAATTCAGGAATTAAAACAAGCTATTAATGAGTCTGACAATACAGAAAGCGAAAAAGAACTTGGCGATGTTTTCTTTGTTCTTGTTAATATTGCAAGAATGCTAAAAATCAGCCCCGAAAAATCACTTATAAAGACAAATATGAAATTTTACAATAGATTCAAGGCGATAGAGAAAGAAATTAAATCTCTAGGTAGGAATATAGAAGACTGCTCGTTGGAGGAAATGGATGCAATCTGGAATAAACAAAAAAGAATATATAGATAATATAAAAATTGAAGATAGTTGGAAAACTGTCTTATCTTATGAATTTACCTCTGACTATATGATAAAGTTGAAAGATTTTCTATTAAATGAGAAAAAACGTGGTAAATATATTTTCCCCAAAGGTTCAGAATATTTTAACGCTCTTAACACTACGCCCTTGAGTAAAGTAAAAGTTGTTATATTGGGACAAGACCCTTACCACGGTGATGGACAGGCTCACGGACTTAGCTTCAGTGTGCCAAAAGGTACTCCCCTCCCTCCCTCTCTTGTAAATATCTACAAAGAATTACAAAATGATTTAGGAATCCCCCCTGCCAAAAGTGGTTTTTTAGAAAAATGGGCAAAACAAGGTGTTTTGCTTCTTAACAGTGTTCTTACCGTTGAAAGAGCAAAAGCAGGCTCACACGCAGGTAAAGGTTGGGAAAAATTTACAGATGCGGTAATCAGAGTAATTAATGAGCAAGAAACTCCAGTAGTATTTATGTTATGGGGGGCATATGCTCAAAAAAAAGCATCTTTTGTCGATAGCAAAAAACATCTTGTTTTAAAAGCCCCTCACCCCTCACCTTTATCCGCTCATAGAGGATTTTTCGGATGTAAACATTTTTCAAAAGCTAACGATTTTTTACGCTCAAAAGGATTAACACCTATTGATTGGGAATTATAACTACCTTCTTTTTGACAATTTTTCCAGCTCTTCTTGAACAAGCCTTTCAATCATATCAGGAAGATTCTTATCTATCCATTCTCTAAGCATAGGTCTAAGCATTTCTTTTACTATATCTTCTAACGTTATACCTTCTACTTTCGATATTGCGATATTATCAAGAAGTTTTGAAAATCCAGCCTCTGTCGCCGCAGCAGCATTCTGAGTAAAAATAGAATCACCTGCAGGAACATCAAGCGGGACTTTCTCTTCTTCTATTTTTTCTTTTAAATCTGTTTCAGGTTCTTGTTCTGGCTCAATTTCAGGTTCTTGTTCTGGCTCTAGTTCAGATTCGTCATTATCAACTGCAACTATCTCATTTTCTTCTTCAACTGGGTCTACTAAATCCAAAATATCATCATTTTCTTCTCCATTATCTTCTTGTGCAGGAGAATCAAACATAGCATCAATATCATCTTGCCCTGCCACCTCATTAACCTCTGGCTCAGATTCCATTGATTCTGTTGGGCTATCAAACATTGAATCAATATCGTCTTGATTCGATTCTTCTTTTACTTCCGATTCTGGCTCTGGTTCAGACTTTACTTCTGATTTATCTTCTTCAGACTCTTTTTTCTTAGCCTTATCATCTTTTTTTGTATTATCATCCGCCTGCTCATCATCATCAGATATAATCTGGCGTATTGAAGCCAATATTTCTTCTATCGATGGTTCTTGTTCTTTATTATCAGCCATTTATTCAAACACTTTATTTTTTGTTACATCTTGCATATTAGTAATATTACCAACTATTTGTCAAAGCTGTTTAGACCTATTTCAACATCTATATCCACATATATTATTCTAAATATTAGTATTTAAAACAAAAAATCAGCCTTTGGTTCAAATCCTTCAAGATAAGGGCAGTTAGCTTCGAACAAAATTCGTTCAGAAAAACTTTCATCTTCATTTCTTGTAATTAGAACAGCTTTACCTACCGAAAATTCGTTTTCCTTAACTACAGCACCTAATCTGCCCCCTACTCCCAGCTGAGAAGCAATTTTCACAGGAACACAAGAAACAGCACCATTAATAAATATCACATCATAAGGAGCATAATGCTCACAACCATCAACAAGTTTTTCCTTAGTTTGTATGATGTTACACAAATCCATCACAGCATATGCTTTCTCTCCTATATCAAGAAAATCTCGATTATCATCAATCGCAACAACAGTACTTGCAAGATAAGAAATAATAGCAGCAGAATATCCAGTAGCCCCACCAATATCCAACACTATTTCATCTGCTTTAATCTCAAGAGCCTGCACAAGCCTTGCATGAACCATAGGTTCCATCAAATATCTACCCTTACCTATATAAAGGTCTTCATCAATATATGCATGATTCTTCATATTATCTGGTAAAAATTTTTCTTTTGGAACTTGGCTATATGCCATTAACAAATTTTGATTAACAACAGATGCAGGCATCATTTGACAATCAACCATATTTTTTCTGGACTGTTCATAAGGACAGAGCATTTGCAAAATACCTTTATTATTTGATTTAACCAAAGCGATTTAACAAGAGAAATTAAGTCTTCTTATATATAATTACTATATTTTACACATTCAATCCAGATTTTTTAAAATATATTCTGGATTTATCTTTTAAGAAGTGCTATCTAATTCAGCCTTAAAGTCGCAATCATTTACGATATGGCGCGATGGCAGAGTGGTGATGCAGAGGACTGCAAATCCTTGTACGCCGGTTCGATTCCGGCTCGTGCCTCCATTAATTCTAAATAATTGCAAAAAACTGTATTTTTATAAAAAACAGTCTTGACTTTAAGACAAAGAAACGGCATATAGTTGCCTACTAAACGGCGTTCCTCAGTAGCTCAGCGGTAGAGCTATCGACTGTTAATCGATCGGTCGCAGGTTCGAATCCTGCCTGAGGAGCCATTTTTCTTTTCCCAAATAAAAAACACATACAAACTTCCGTAAGATAATATGGCATTAACATCACTATTGTGAATAATACAAACATCATCTACAATTAAATCCTTAAAGCCATAGCTATAAATGGAAAAACTCAGAATGTCTTATGTTATTTCAGTAGATAATGCTAATAAATTGGTAAATGATAATAATGTAAAATTTATTGATGCAAGTTTTTATATGCCTATCTCGGGAAAAGAT
>JALTZE010000133.1 GCA_027051315.1 Micavibrio sp. | reverse complement strand
CCCTGTTCACTTCTTCTTTTATATTTTGTATATGATAAAATATTTTGCCCATAAAGTAAAATAAAATATCACTTTATGCGTATAAAATTATACTGGATACATTAATCTTGCAATAATATTACCATTACTCTTTATCAAGCGACCATAATATTGAACTATGGTCATTATCCATGGTGGCAGATATTATTATTTGTTTACTTTTTGTAACTATATCTTCTTTGAGCATATATATAGAATCTTCTAGTTTAATCTTATAATTAGATATATTTGCTTCTAAAATTCTAAATCTGTATCCAATTTTACCAGACGCTGTTTTAAGGATTATTTCTTCTCCACTTCTAGTAAGTAATGCGTCTATGTCATGATGAAGATGAAAGCGTAAAGAAATTTCTGCTTGTTTTGATAAACCAGTTACGCAAGTAAGATATTCTTCGCCTTTAAGGCTATCACCCTCATTATTAAGGAATATGCTACGCCTGTGTATTATACCGTTTATAGGCATATATCCATCATGTGATAATTCTATTAACGTTCCTTCGTCATATTCATGGCGATTACTGGAAATATTAGATGCTTTTCTTCCTATATTTCCTTCATTAAGAATTTCATAAGCGTTACGGTCATCAATTGTTAGACTGCTATGTGCTGCAGTTCCTCTGAGCATATTGCTCCACGCCATATTAGTACTATGCTGTCCGCAATTTACAATAATTCTGTCTTTACCATATGAATATTCAAATGATGAAGGCGCAGAATGGGAAGTTTTATCATATGGTGGTGAGGGCGCATTGCCTGTATCCATAATAAGAAGCCCTCTTTCCACAGATATTCTTTCATATCCGCCATGAGGTAATGATTTAAGGGTTCTTGCTCTGATATTTGCCTGTGATATAATATAGTTTAGATAATCATCATTTATATATTTGCTTCCATTAAAATATCCTAAATTTTTATCATGATAGATAAAAAATCTTAGGGCAGGAACCATTCTATCCAATCCATGTTGCAACCATACAGGAACTGGATATTTTGCTGCTATCAATGCTGATTTTAATTCAACAAAGATGGCTATTGCATCAAATAATAAGCTTGGATTTCTTGATATATGCATACCATCACTTAAAATCTGTTTTGCAGTTTCCAATTTTAGAATATCGAATGATTGCTCTATCCAAGATTCTCTGTCTTTTAAAACAATCCCAGCAAAACAAAGTCCTTGCAGACCATAAAGGATATTTATTCCTCCTTCTTCTGCTGTTATTGCTCTTGAAAGATGTTTTGCTTGTTTTTCTAATGAAATAAAAAATTTTTGCTGGAAATATTCATCGGCACTTTCTCCAAAAAAAGAATAAAAATATATCCAGTTCTTTATCCTATTTCCTGTAATATCAGGGCGCCAGCTTTTTTCTGACCATTTTTGGTAATTTTCTATCCAATTAAGTACATAAGCTCTTGCCGTTTGTCTTCCTAAATCTCCTCCCAAAGACCTTAAATCCCTGAGCCAAGAAAATCCGTGTATATGTGATATCCATTTTTCATCAATTCCAATTGGTTCCCAGCAATCGTTATAAATAGCCATAGAATTACTGCCAAGAATAAATCTTCCTTCACAAAGATATTTGCCTATTTCTGGATTTCCTGAAACGGGGCTTGATAGATTTACAGTAAATTCATGATTCTTATATTTATTAAAATCTCCCCAGCCCAAAGACCAATTGTATAAATAACTATCAAAGAGCCTCTTTTCTGCTCTTTGCTTAATATTTTCAATTATTTTGCCTGTATTATCTAAAATAGGCATATTACTTCCTTAAAGCTAATATTGATTCCTCATATTTTTCTGAACCATTTTTAAATATGGCTGAACCTGCGACCAAGACATTTGCGCCTGCTTGTATAATTTTATCGGCATTATCGGCGGTTACTCCGCCATCAATCTCTAGGTCAATATTACGATCGCTTACATCTATCATATTTTTAACTTCTTTTATCTTATCATAAAGAGGGATAAAGCTTTGCCCGCCAAAACCAGGATTAACCGTCATAATAAGTATTAAATCGACCATATCCATTACATGCATTAGAGTATTTGCAGGAGTTGATGGATTGATTGATACTCCACATTTTTTACCCAGTGATTTTATGGTTTGTAAAGAACGATGCAAATGAGCACCTGCTTCTTGGTGTATGGTTATTATGTCTGCACCTGCATCAGAGAATTCTTTGATATATGGGTCGGCAGGCTGTATCATTAAATGAACATCAAATATTTTATTTGAACATTTGCGTAAATCTTTCACCACACAAGGACCTATAGTTATATTTGGTACAAAATGTCCATCCATAACATCTATGTGAATATAATCTGCTCCTGCTTTGTCTATTGCTTTGACCTCTTGTCCTAATATAGAAAAATCTGCTGATAATATTGATGGAGCTATTTTGATATTTTTGTTCATTACAAAGACTCTATTTCTAAATGGGCTATTTGTGGGTAGATAGCAGAACTGCATATCAATGTATAGCACATATTGTGGATAAGTTTCAATTTTTATATGTCTAAATATAGCTATAATTTCATAATTCTTGATATAAAAAATCCATCCATACCCCCCATAGCAGCAAGGTGAAATGGCATAATTCTTATATCGCCATTATCATTTATAATTCCTTCTATCTTTCCTATTTCTTCTGCTGTAATGGGAATTCTTTTTGCTTCTTTTTTGTTATTTGATAAAAATTCTTCTATACGGTTCTCGCCCTCATCTTTTTGTAAAGAACATGTGCAATATATTAATATTCCACCTGATTTTAGCTTTGAAAATGCGTTATCTAGAAGTCTTTTTTGTAAATCAACCAGTTTTTCCATATCTTCATAGGTTTTTATGTGCACAAGGTCTGGATGTCTTCTGATTGTTCCTGTAGCAGAACATGGTGCATCAAGAAGAAGAATATCAATATCTTCATTACTTTGCCATGCAAGAGCATCGGCGATTTCAATTTTAACATTTGCTGTTATATTTATTCTATCTAAATTTTCTTTGAGTTTTTGCATTCTTCTGGCTGAGCGGTCAACAGCAATTACATCAGCACCATTTGTTACAAGCTGCATAGTTTTGCCACCTGGAGCAGCGCATAAATCAACAATTTTTTTGCCATTAATATTACCCATAATTTTAACGGCCAGTGATGCTGATATATCTTGAATCCACCATGCTCCTGCTTCGAAACCATCTAAATTAGTTATATTGACACCAGAGGATTCGCGTCTTCTGATTGTTCCTGTTGGTAATATGTTACCGTCAAGAATCTCAGCCCATTCATCTATTCTATCATTATCCCTTATAGTAAAATCTAGGGGAGCTTCAACCATGTTAGCTTGCCCGATTTCTATAGTCGTTGCTATACCATAATCTTTAATCCATTCATTTAAAAGCCAATCAGGAGTATTAAGTCTTGGTATATCTTGTTTTGAGCTCCATTTTCCTCCTTCTCTTGTAACTGTTCTTAAAACGCCATTTACAAATGATTTTTTATCACCAGCACCATAAATTTCCGCAAGCTCAACTGTTATATCAACAGCAGCGTGATTAGGAACATCCATAAACATAATCTGAGTTACACCAATTTGTAGAATCTTATATATTATAGGTGGTTTAATTTTTTTATCTGGTTTTTTTAATGCTTGTCTTAGAATATCGTTGATTTGTCCATAACGACGTAAACAAGTAGAAACCAACATGCGGCAAAAAGATTTATCCCTGTTATCTAGTAAGCTATACTCTTTATCTGACTTTAATATATCATCAAGAGCTCTGTGTTTTACTGTTACTTCTTTTAAGATGTTAAGAGCCACTATTCTGGCTTTTATGCCCTCTTTCATTTTGTTTTCCCGTTATTATCAATGTTATTAATTATAGAATCTTCGGTCTTACAGCTCTCATCTATCATTATAGTATATATATCACGCACCATATTCGGATTAAGCCCATATTTTTCTGATAATAGACATACATGGTCTTTTACCATTTCTATTCTATCTGGAAGCACGGCATCTATATTATTTTTATATTTAAATAGAGCAACTTCTCTCATTATATCCATACGAGCAGCAAAAAGTTTTACTATCTCCTTATCAAGGTTATCAATCCGTTTTCTATATGGCTCCATAAGCTCATAATATTTCAGCTCTTCCCTGCTTTTCATTTGTTTCCTGCTTTTATTGTAATTTTATTACAAAGATATTGACATACTGCAACATAGTGTGTTTTTATTAATTAGTAAATTAATTTTAGAGGCAGGCTATCTTGTTTAACTGGCGTAAATCACAAAAGTCGTTCACAACATCAAATAATGATGTTCGCTTTGATATGCGCGATTGTCTAATTATTAAACATATGGCAACAGTGAAAAAGAGCCGCTAGTCTTTAAAATTTGATTGTCGGCTCGGAAATAAAAACCGGAAGCTGACAATAAAAATCCCAAAAATCTAATTAAAAATTAAAATTGTTATCTCTCCGGCTTTTAAAGAAGGCTTTGGTTAAAGTGCTTATGATTAAAGGAGAGAAAAATGGCACATATATTGGCACCACATATTAGGGAAGCAATAAAAACTTTTGCTCAGGGGCGTCAAATAACAATGAATAATAATTATCATTTACGCCTTTTGACCATGGCACAAAGCTCTGAGCTACATGATATATTAAAGGATAGAAATATATCCAGATGGGTTGCAAAATTTGCATATAATTATAATCCTGAACAGGCAATAGCATGGTGTAAAAATTCTGAACTTAAAGCCAAGGAAGGAACTGAACTATTTTTAGGTTTGTTTGATAATGAGTCTGAAAAATTAGTTGCAGTTATAGGATTAAGACCTGAATCTGATATAGATGGAACTACGAAAGCTGAAATAGGATATATAATAGCCAAAGAATATCATGGTAAAAAAATTGCTGTTAAATTGGTTGATACAATATCTAAATTTGCTTTTAAAGAGCTGGGGGTATCAAAAATATACTCCACTACAGCCGAAGGGAATCTGGCAAATCAGTATGTTCTATTAAGGTCTGGTTATGAGAATCACGGCAAAACTATAGTCGAAACCAATGGAAGAAATCCTCGTATTTCGGCTTTGTATGTTCTTAATAATCCTTTATATCAATAGCTGTAAGGCACAGTTTATAAAATATGCTGTGCTTTATTCTATTTTACGTAAGATTTTTACTTTATTTTAATTAAAATGATAAATAATAATGTGATAGGCTAAAATTTTGGGTCTAATATATTATTTTGTTTAAGAAAAGGTGCTTAATTTGCACATAAGGCTGATTATATGTTTTAATATTATAAGTGTAGAAAAGTAATTTATAAATTGGGTTTGTTTAGTGGTTATGGATATAAATAAAATTACAAAATATTTAAAGAATACACTGGTTGTATTACTATTATCTGTTTTGGTTGCTCCTTTATTTGCTCAAAATGCACATGCTTTGCCTCTTTTAGACTCTCTTTTCGGAAATGATGATGAATGGATGAATGCTGGTGGATGTGGTACTGCTGGTACTATTGGCTTTGCCATGTGTAACCTTGTTATTTCTATTAGTACATTACCAACTTTTCTTGTAGCTATTTCTTATCTTTTTGGTTTGGTATTGGGCTTTTTTGGACTTCACAAATTAAGAGAACATATAGATAGCCCTGGGCAAACTCCGTTATGGGAACCTGTAAAGAGGTTTTTAGCAGGTGGTATGTTTATAGCCCTTCCTACAATAGTTGATGCTTTAAAAACAAGTGTGAATTGGGGGATAGCACGAGGTGAAGTATCAGGATTTAATGTTAATGGTGCTGCTGGTTCAGGTCTCGATACTATGCTTGTGTCATTGATTGACAATATATGGATGCCAATGCAATTTTTGATAGGCTCATTTGCATGGCTTGCAGGTTTAGTTATGATAATGGTTGGTATATCTAGATTGCTTAAAACTGCACAAGAAGGAGCAAGAGGACCTGGAGGTCTTGGCACCATGATGACTTTTATCACGGGAGCCGCTCTACTTTCAGCAGATTCGATGATGGCTGCGGTATCAGGTTCTATTTTTCTATCGAATAATTATGCAACATATGGTGTATTACAAACTACAGCTGGTTTGACAGCAGAGCAGGAAGGTCATATTAACGCTGTAATTGGTTCTATAGTTGGATTTATGGTTATTCTTGGTTGGGTTAGTTTTATACGAGGTTTCTTTATTATCCGTGGATATGCGGAAGGAGATGGACAAGCTTCTATCATGGCAGGAATTACGCACATAATTGGGGGTGCGCTTGCTGTGAATATTGGTTCCGTGTTAAATGCGGTTCAATTTACTTTGGGTTTAGATACCTTTGGTGTAATATTCAGTTAACGTTCATGTATAGGAGGAAAATATGAACATATTTAAAGAAAAGATGCTAAAATTAAGTGTTGCTGTAACAATGTTATCCATGGTGGGTACCAGTTCAGATGCTCTTGCTAGTGATGGTACGGCAGTTTCACAAAATGTAGTTACTTCAATATCAACCATTCCACAGATTATTAATGCATTCTCATATATAGCTGGGCTCGCTCTTGGTGTGCTTGGAATATTAAAAATAAAGGATCATGTGGAAAATCCATCAAATGCTCCTCTTAAAGATGGGGCAATAAGGCTTTTAGCTGGTGGTGCTTTACTTTCACTGCCAATGCTATTTGACGTTATGATTAATACATTTGGAGCAAGTACTACAGCTGTAGGGCAAGGTACTTTATCAAATATTACATATACTCCTTAATTTGATTCGGAAATGTTACGGGTTCATGATTTTATGAATCCGTAGCTTATTCTTTAGCTAGAACGATAAGGGGGTATTATGAATAAGTTTTTGATAAGAGTATGGGTTCTTACTACTATAGTCTCTCTTAGTGTAATATCAGATATAAAAGAGTCATATGCGGGAGCTGCGGATATAAATAAAATAGGAGAAAATATTATTCTATCCATAACTGGATGGCCTAATTTTATTGCTGCACTGTCATATTTATGTGGTTTGGCTCTTGGGGTACTTGGGGTGTTAAAAATAAGAACTCATGTAGAAAAGCCCGATAATGTTCCTCTTGCTCAGGGACTTATACGTCTTTTTTTAGGAGGTGCGTTTCTTTCAATGCCTATGTTTTATGAAATTATGAAAACTACTATTGATGGGGGAATGGCTGTTATGGACGTTACAGGACCGCAACTTACAACATCATGCTTTAAATGTTAAGAATATTATAAGCTAGTTTTATTATTACATGAACTATATAGCTATCATTTCTGTAAATTTGCTTTAAGTTTTTGAAGCTTTGATGTAGTATATCTATCGATATTTATGTATAAAAGGGAATATAAACCTGATGCAGCTACTTCCAATAAAATTAGGTGTTGTGCGTAACAAAGTAAAAGATGCTACAGCAAATAACGAAGAATTAAAAAATAAAATATTTGAACGAGATGGCTATCAATGTCGTTATTGTGGTTTTGTATCAAAGAAATATCAGCAAATTAATCATATAAATGGTGATGTTACAGATAATAAAGCCAGCAACCTTGCTACATGCTGTATATTCTGCCATCAATGTTTTAATCTTGATAAAGTAAGTGAAATGAGATCTGGAGTTTTAATCTGGCTTCCTGAAATAGAACAATATAAGCTTCACCATATAGCAAGGTCTATATATGTAGCAAGGATTTCTCAGGGTTCTATGGCTGATACAGCAAGGAATACTCTTGATATGATAATTGAACGTAGGGAAGAAGCAAAAAAAAGAATTTTCACAGATGACCCTTATATATTATCTATGGTATTTAGCGACCTTTTATCAGAAAGACATTATGCTGCAAGGGAAGAAAAAATTGATGGTATAAAACTTTTTCCTTTAGACCGTAGAATAATTCGTGAAGTTGATCTTGAATTTAATCAGTTTCCACAAATATTGGCGTTTTGGCGTTCCAAAGACGGGCCTTTTGGTGGTAAGTTACCTAATAAGTGGATAAATATGTATAAAGAAAACTTTTTTTCCAAAGTAGCGTAATATTTTTCTTAAAAAATTACATATGTTGTTAAGGAGCTATTTCTATTTATATAAAAGATGTCTATAATATTGGTTAGAGATTTATAATAATAAAAGTAAGCTAACATAGATGTCATTTCTAAAAAAATTAATAGCACCGTTCCAAATAGGTATTAAGCAATCCATCGACTCCTTTATAAGGTTGGAAACAGCTGATGATGAAACTACTATTGTGGCAAAAGATGGTTCTTTAATATCATATGTAAGAGTTGATGGTTCAAGGTCAATAATTGGTGAGGAAGAATATAAGTTTCTTTTAGAAGCATCGACCCTAAAAATAGGTTCTAGATTTGATAAACAAGGTCATGCACTACAAGTTTATTTTAGTAGAGATGCTGGACGGGTAAGAAAAGATTTAGAAAAATATATTAGACCAAGCCGAGTTACTGCAAAAAATATAGATTTGGAAATTGATGATGTTCTTGATGAGCGTATAAGACATCTTAAACATTATCTTACTCATGAAGAATTTTATTTTGTATTATGGACAAGGTCATCAGCTCTTACAAAAGGTGAAGTAGAACGTTCAATAAAAGAAAATCAAAATAAAAAATGGGTTCCTGCTGCTTTTTCACAATATCCTAATGCTGCTTTGGAGGCATTAAGAACCAGACATAAAAGTTTTATTTCGTCTGTTTTATCATCTATGGATGAATTAGGTATTAGAGCCGAGATTTTAGAAGTGCATGATGCTCTTCAGGCTGTAAGAAATAATATGTATCCTACTAGGGTAAACGACCAATGGAAAGCCTGCCTTCCTGGTGACCCAATCCCTCCAAGAGCTCCAACTAGCAAAGTAGATATGTCAGAAATATTGTGGCCACCTATTTCACATCAAATTGTGACTGGTGGGGCTTCTAGAAAAATAGATGAATCAATTGTTCAGATAGGTGACCTTTTATGGGCTGGAGGGGATATTACACTTGCACCGATGGACCCTTCTCCTTTTCCGCAACTTCTTACAAGGCTTTTTGATGCTAAAGTTCCATTTAGAATATCTTTCCTAATCGAAGGAGGTGGTGCACATTCAGTAGGATTAAGAACTTTTGCTGCACAAATGCTTACAGTTACTAATGAAGTAAATAGACAAATAAAAGACTCTCTTGAAGCTTTGGAAGTAATGTCGAGAAGTGAACCCGTTGTAAAATTACGTGTTTCATTTGCAACGTGGGCAAGAAAAGATGAATATAGATTAATTCAAGATAGATTTTCTGTACTTGTTCAGGCTGTAGAAAGTTGGGGTTATTGCCAAGTTGGTGAAGTTTCTGGGGACCCTCTTGATTGTGTTATGTCTTCTGCTATGGGTGTTCATTGTGGTGGTACTGCGCCTGCTGCTGTTGCCCCTATGTATGAAGTAATGAAACTTATGCCTTGGCAAAGACCATCTAGCCCATTTGATGAAGGTTCATTACTTTTTAGAACTCCTGATGGTAAAATAATGCCATATCAAACAGGTTCAACTCTTGCAACAACTTGGTTTGACCTTATATTTGCGCAACCTGGTGCTGGTAAATCTGTTCTTATGAATACTCTTAATTTTAGTACTATTTTATCACCTGGTTTAAGTAAGTTACCTTATATTGCGGTTATAGATATTGGCCCTTCCTCTTCTGGGCTTGTTTCTCTTGTTAAGGAGGCTCTGCCTTTACATCGCTCACATGAGGCTGCATATTACAGACTTCAAATGTCACATCAATATGCTATTAACCCTTTTGATACACAGCTTGGATGTAGATATCCCCTTATTGATGAACGCAGTTATTTGGTACAGCTTATGACTTTATTATGTACACCAGCTGGACAGGAAAAACCGTATGATGGTATTCAACAGCTTGCCGGGCTTGTTGTTGATGAAATGTTTAGGTGGAGAGATGATAAGGCTGCAAATGCCGAACCAAGACCTTATCTACCTAGGATAGATGATGAAGTTGATGAAGCGATAAAAGAACATAATATACATCTTCCTACTGACCCATATTGGTGGGACGTGGTTGATGCATTATTTGATGCGGGGCAATATCAAGTAGCTGCCCTTGCACAAAGACATGCCGTTCCAACTATAGGTGATTCTATTACTGCGGCAAGAAGACCACAAATCCAAACATTGTTGGAAGAAACACAAATAGGAAGCTCTGCAGAAACTGTTATTAGTGCATTTGAACGTATGATAACTTCTGCGATACGTGAATATCCAATTATGGCCTCAGTAACAAGATTTGATATTGCAGGGGCAAGAGTATGCTCCCTTGATTTGATGGATGTATGTCCGCAAGGAGATGCTACTGCTGAGAGGCAAACAGCATTGATGTATATGCTTGCTAGATATGCTTTAGTAAGAACATGGTGGATAGGGAAGGAATCCCTTATAAATGTGCCAGAGAAATATGTTAAATATCATGAACAAAGAGTACAAGAACTTGAGGAAACTCCAAAACGTCTATGCCTTGATGAGTTTCATAGGACAAGCAAATCTATTGCTGTTCGTGAACAAGTGGTAAGAGATGTTAGGGAAGGAAGAAAACGTGGCGTTCAGATAGTCCTTGCCTCACAGCTTATTGATGATTTTGATTCAGATATGGTTGACCTTGCTACAGGTGTATGGATACTTGGTGCTGCTATTTCAGATAGAGCAGTGGAAGAAGCACAAGAACGTTTTGGTCTATCAAAAACAACTAGAAATGTGATGAGATATAGACTTACTGGCCCTAGGGCTGGAGGTGCCCCTGCATTATTAATTCTTGGAACAACGAAAGGAAAATATGAACAGCATATTATATCAACTTTAGGACCTATTGAACTATGGGCATTTGCAACATCAGCCGAAGATGTGAGCCTAAGAAGCCGTTTATATACAAGATTAGGAGCAAGTAGAGCAAGACAGATGTTGGCTGCTAATTTTCCTGGTGGTTCATGTCGTTCGGAAATAAAAAGAAGAGTGCTTGCACATGCAGAAAGAGGGGAGCAGCAAGGAGCTGCTGTTGGTGCTGTTATTGAAGAAATGGTAGAAGAAATAGTAGCAATGAGCGTTAAGAAACAAGAAGAAGAAGCCATGGGTTCTGTGGATACTCATAAAAGGGGATAATTTCATATGGCGAAAAGTTCTAGTAGCACCATAAATAAAAAACTTGCGGGAAAAAAAATAAAAAAGAAAAGTAGCTGGCCAATTGTAGCTGGGATTACTGCGGTGATTATTATGGCAGCTATAGTTATAATTTCTTCTATGGGACCTAATAAAGCAACTATTTCATATGGTATATGCAAAACCTTTCTTGAACTTGATGTACGTAATCCGCAAACAATAAAAATGATTCAAGTATATGACCGTGTGGTGAATGTAGAGATGGATTACAGATACATGGATGAATATGGTCAAGTAAGAACCGAAAGAATGACTTGTGAATTTGGTAAATCAGAAAGAACTGGGGCAGTAGGTGTAACCAAGATTATAAGAAAAGAAATAGGACATACAAAATATGAAATTCCTAAAGAAAAAATAGATTTATTTAACAAAAGCATTCCCGCTATAATAGAATCTTCTATTGACTTATCTATCCCTCCTTGGATGCCTGCTGATATAAAACTTACACAATTAAAAGATTGGTAAGGTTTTTATTATTAAATTTGCTTATCATGTACTATATCCTATATAATATAATAGATTTTTAATTGTGAAGAGTATGAAAATGTCTGATACACAAACGCTAGAAAATAATCAAAATGAAGGGCTTGAAATTTTCGAGAAAGCGGGTGATAGGATATATCATAAATATGATGGTACACCTGTTGACCCTCCTATGGCTGATATAATGGATGTTGATGTAATAATAAATGAAAAATCCCAGATATGGGTTATGCATGATAAACCATTTCCCAGAAGGTTAGACTGGGTCGAGTATGATATGGACGATGATAGTCTTACTTTTGTTACAAAAGGTGGTAAAGTCCAAGATTTAGGAATGAAAATTCAACCTGCAATAAGGTCATTAATGGCAAAGTCAAATAATCTTTATACTATGTGTGTACAAGATGGAAAAATAAGCAATTTTTTTATGGTTGTAATAGCAATAAGAAAATCAGGAATATTATATAGAAAAGGGGGTAAGTGATGGGCTATTGGGAAGCTTTGAAGCTTAGGAATGAGGTAAAAGGTAATCCTATATTTGCTGAAATGCAAGAAGTAATGAAATCTAGTGAGGCTTGCAGTAAAAGTTTCGAAGGATTTGTTGTAGGTAATACTGATTATGCTAAAAAAATGCTAAATATTATAAAAGATAACCCTGATATAGCTGGTAGGCTTCCTAATGCGTTAAGAGATTTACAAAGTAGTCTTGCTGGGCTTCCCCCTGAAGAACAAGCATCAAATTATAGAAGAGCATTTGAAGGATTTATTAGACTTAATAATGGTGATATTGAAGCCAATCTTAGATTATTCACAGGAACAAGTGAACCAACTCGTACAGCAGAACTGGATAATACTTCAGAACAATCTACTACAGCATTAGCTGATAGTCCTCAAGAAGATACTCCTAAAAATAATTTCTTAGCTAAGGTCAAGGAAGCTGGAATAGAAGACCCCGGACCTGCGGAAGAAATCGACCCAGTCGCCTTTATTACAGACCTCCAGAAAAAAATTAGCGATAGTGATGATATGCAGCCATGGATAAAGGCGCAATTAACGTCACAAATGGGGAATATTATTTATGAAATACAAAATCTTATGCCAGAGCTTATGCCTGCGATAAAACGATTATTTGAAGAAAAAGTTAACGAGATTACAGAAAATATTATGAATTCTGAAAATCTTGCAGTACTTACATCAGGTACAGGGAAGCTTGCTGCCACAGTTGTTAGACCTGAACAAGAAATTGCTTTGATAAAAAAGGATAATCCTCAAGTAAGCCATGTTAAAGGTAGTGAGCTTGGTGATAAACCTGATATTGGAAAAGAAGAACCACAACAACAGCCACAACAAATAGCCGCAAATAATATGCAAGCACCAGAGGTTCCTTCACTTACTCCTGACTTGCCAATTGGTGGTGTTTAGCTTATTAATTATTTGAAGATAGCCCCATTGCTTGCCTTGCAAAAAAATTTCTGGCAAAAGGTAGTTTATCTACAAGTTTTATTCCTGCTTTTCTGGCAAGCCTTATAGGAGTGAAATCATTAGAAAACAATCTTACAAGACCATCACATGTGGCAGCCATAACCATATTATCAAAATGTCTCATTTTTTGATATTGTTCTAACATGGCGATATCTCCTATATCATCATATTCTGATATAAGTTTTGCAAGCGCTGCTATATCCCTGAAACCAAGATTTAACCCCTGCCCCGCCACAGGGTGAATTCCATGAGCAGCATCACTTATTAAAACCATTCTTTGACCATAATATTTATGGGCATGTATTAAGCTTAGAGGATAAGACCATATTTTGCTGGCCAGTTTCACATCACCATATTCATCGGGGAATCTTGCTTTAAGAGCTATATTAAAAATATCTTTACTATAATTCTTTGCTGATTTTTTATTTCCGTGTTCTGTCCATACAACGGCACTTCTATGTTTTCCATTAATAGAATCTTCCATAGGTAATATTGCAAAAGGACCATTTGCCTCAAAATTTTCATAAGCGACATTATTATGTTTATTTTCATGCTCAACAGTAAAAACAAGGGCATTTTGATTATACTTCCAATGGTGTTCATCTATACCAAGCCAGTTTCTAGTAAAAGATGTTCTACCATCTGCACCAATTATCAATTTGGCGCTATATTCATCTCCATTTTCACATATGACATATGCTTTGTCTTCTAAAATTCTAAAATCTTTTACTTTTGCTGGAGCAATATGTTTTATTTTCGGAAGCTCTGAT
Source organism: Micavibrio sp. (assembly GCA_027051315.1). GTDB lineage: Bacteria > Pseudomonadota > Alphaproteobacteria > Micavibrionales > Micavibrionaceae > JALTZE01. The sequence continues at coordinate 2,016 of JALTZE010000133.1, read as the reverse complement.
ACTCTTTTTATTAATGCTTTGCGTAAATTTTGTATTTCTATTATCCAGCCGAATGATTCTTTATCAGAATTATCATTTATAAATGATAAAAGAACAGGAGAATCCCCATCTTTGATTTTTATATCGTTGATAGGGCATTTTTTATTAGATAACTTATCCCAAACACCTGCGGCTTTTAATATATGATGAGAACCCCATGATATTGCCAAAGCTCTGCCATCATATCCTGCATCAATATGATTGTAGGGATTATCCATATCTATACAAATTACAGATTTATCCTGACTTGCCAGCAAACATGCCATGCTAAGACCAGATACTCCGCCACCTATGATTATTATTTCTGCTTCATTATCTATCATGGAATAAGATAATAATCAGCCATTTGCATTAATGCAAATCATATTCAATACCTATACGAAATTCGTGATTATTATATTCAATATCATATGCGCCTATTTTAATATCAGTAGAACCTAAATAACGATAACTTCCAGTTATTGCCATGTCATCAGATATACGATATTTTAGTCCACCTCCCATGCTCCAACCAAGAGCGGCATCATCACCTGTATCATTTGCTATTGAAGAGCTTCTTATATCACCTTTAAATCTGTGCATACCTATTCCTGCACTTAAAAAAGGTCTTATATCCCATGGAACATCAAAATCATAATAGCCGTTAAGCATTACTGACATTCTGGAAATATCTCCACCTAATTCTATATTATCTAACCTTGCAAAATTATTGGAAGCATAAGATGCTTCGGCTTCTATCCTTAAATTATAATTTAGCCTTAATCCCAAAGCTCCAGCAAATGACATATTATTATCATATCTTGCCAAACCATTTATTGATGAGCTAGACATATTCGCATCTGATAATTTACTAAGTCCTAAATATCCAGCCATGTATATACGGCTGCTTTGTGCAAGTGCCGTTTTTGCCAAAGTGCAAGCTATGGCTATTAGGAACAATGCCGTTATGATATTGGTTATTTTTAAAAGCATATTATTATCAGTTAGAATAGTTATAGACTTATGTTCTTAATCAGAAATAGAGGGGGCAATTGCCTTTGGCTAAATATAACCTAGATTGAATTTATCTTCAATAATCAATTCTAACTAAATATAGACCTTCGGGGGGGGCAGTAGGACCTGCTGCTTTTCTATCTTTTGCCTGTAATGCGTTTTTTACGTCATCATTATTCCATTTTCCCTGCCCTACAAGGACAAGAGTGCCTATTATATTTCTTACTTGGTGATGAAGGAAGGATTGCCCTTCTATGTAGAGCCTTATATCTTCTCCACCAAAATTATCAATCTTATTGCAGATTATTTCAAGCCTATCTATTGTTCTTATTGGGTTTTTTGCTTGGCATGCAGTATCTCTGAAACTGGTGAAATCATGCTTACCAACCAAAATCTGCCCTGCTTCGTGCATTGCTTTTGCATTAAGTTTTGTTCTTATATGCCATACTCTATTTTGTTCTATGGCCAGTTTAGATGGTCTGGAAATAATACGATACATATATTCTTTATTATGTGCATCAAATCTGGCATGAAAATCTTTATCTACTGCTTGTGCATGCAAAACTGCAATCGGGTGGTTAATCAAATGGGCATTGATAGCCTTTGCAAGGCTAAAGCCGTCAATTTTTCTATCTCCATAATCCAAATCAAAATGCGCGACTTGCCCTGTTGCATGAACGCCTGCATCTGTACGTCCTGCTACTGTAATCTTTATATTTTGCTGACAAAAAGCATATATAGCTTTTTCTAACTCACCTTGAATAGTGGGAACATTGTCTTGTATTTGGAAGCCGCTATAATTAGTTCCTTCATATTCTATAGTTAATTTCCAGCGCTGCATTTATATAACCTGTTGAGAGAATTCTAAACCTCCATTCGATGTAAACAGCATATCGAAAGAAAATTCAACAAATTTTATTCTGATTTTATGGTCAGCTGCTATAAAATATACGTTTACCCTTAATATTAAGGAAACAATAACAA
>JALTZE010000132.1 GCA_027051315.1 Micavibrio sp. | reverse complement strand
AGCCTATTAAATCTTTCCATGCAAATCTCTTAGGAACTTTATCAAAAAAATCTTTTTTTGAATAAGAATGGCAACTTAATATCCTTACCATTGATAAATAAGCCCCTTTTAATATTCCATGTTTATTTATCGCCTCTATGGAATAAGATGAACAGCTTTGATGAAAACGACAACTAGGAGGCAACCATGGCGAAATAACCAAACTATATAGCTTTATAGGGAATATAAATATTTTTTTTCCTATTTCACTAATTATCATCTTTCATCAAATCCATCTTTTTTAGACACCATTTCATATCGCGTACTATATCCTTATATTTGCACCCTAATATATTATTTCTTGCGATAATCACAAAATCATTATTTTCTTTGGATAAATTCGAAAATATATCATAGGCTGCTGCTTTTATCTGACGTCTAATTCTATTCCTTTTTACAGCTGATTTATGAACTTTTTTACTAACTGTAATCCCAAATCTTATATTTTTACCTTTGTCAGCTATATCACGATTATTTCTATTTTGCAGGATAAGGATTTTTGATATCCATTTTTTATTTTCTTTACCTATATGCAAAAAATCAGACCGTTTTTTCAAACGGCCTAATTTTTTCATTTGTTCTTTTTTTGTATGCATTAACTTCCCTCTAGGGATATGCACTTTAATTAAACTAAGCGCTTAATCTCTTGCGACCTTTTGCACGACGGCGTGCAAGCACTAGGCGACCATTCTTAGTTGCCATACGTGAACGAAAACCGTGGCGACGTTTACGTACAAGGTTACTTGGTTGAAATGTGCGTTTCATTTTCTTAAACTCCAGCTATAAGCTTTTAAATCTCTATTTGTTCGGGTTTTATATAGATATACTCCCAATGTGTCAAACATTAATTCTAAAATATCTTTTAAATCAAAGGAACTCAACTATTAGTCCTATAATTAGGTGCTTCTTGAGTAATAGTTACATCATGTACATGGCTTTCCTTATATCCAGCCCCTGTCATTTTTATAAATTCGGTTTTTTCATGCATATCGGCTATTGTCTTGCAACCTGTATAACCCATAGAAGCACGAAGCCCACCAATAAGCTGGTGAACAACTTGCGCCATAGGACCTTTATAAGGAACCCTTCCTTCAATACCTTCGGGAACAAATTTCATTGTTTCTTTTACTTGTCCTTGGAAATATCTATCTGCTGACCCCCTTGCCATAGCACCAACTGAGCCCATGCCCCTGTAAGATTTATATGACCTTCCTTGATAAAGTATTACTTCTCCGGGTGCTTCATCAGTTCCAGCAAGCAATCCACCAACCATGGCACAATCTGCACCACCTGCGATAGCTTTTGCAAAATCGCCAGAATACTTAATACCACCATCAGCAATAACAGGGATTTCATAATTTTTGGCAACCGCAGTAACATCCATAATTGCCGTCAATTGTGGAACTCCAACACCAGCAACAACTCTTGTTGTACATATTGAACCAGGACCTATACCCACCTTGATACCATGCGCACCGCAGTTAATAAGAGCCTCTGCCGCTGCTCCGGTTGCAACATTCCCTGCAATTATTTGCATACCAAGATTTAAAGAGCTTATTTCTCTAACCGTATCCAAAACTGCGTGTGAATGTCCATGTGCAGTATCAACAACTAGAACATCAAGCCCCGCCGCCGCTAATGCTTCGGCTTTTTCTATATTCTGGGCACCTGTGCCAATAGCAGCCCCCGCCAATAGCTGTCCTTTACTATCTTTACTTGATTGTGGATTAAGATGTGCTTTTTCAATATCTTTTACAGTTATAAGACCAATACATTTTTCATTATCATCAACAATCAGAAGTTTTTCTATTCTATTTTTGTGTAAAAGTGCTTTTGCTTCTTCTTTATCAACCTTATTATAAACTTTAACTAGGTTTTCAGAAGTCATAAGCTCTTTAACAGGCTGTTCTTGATTATTGGCAAATCTTACATCTCTGTTGGTTAAAATCCCAACAAGCTTACCATTTTCTTCTGTTACTGGGATTCCTGATATATTATTTTCTGCCATTATATCAAGTGCTTGTGCCAAAGTAGCATTTGGTCTTATTGTAATAGGATTATTTACTACACCTGATTCAAATCTTTTAACCTTTTTTACTTTTTCTACCTGTACTTCTATATTCATATTGCGATGTATCACGCCTAATCCACCTGCTTGCGCCATTGCTATCGCCATTTCTGACTCAGTAACAGTATCCATAGCAGAAGATAAAAGTGGTATATTCAACGATAATTCTTTTGTAACCTTTGTAGACGTATCAGTATCTTTTGGCTGAACTTCGGATTCAGCAGGGACAAGCAATACATCATCAAAAGTAAGTGCTTCACGTATTTTTTTGTTATATTGGGGTATTTTTGTGTCAGCCATATGCAAACTTCCTTTTAAAAGAGAATATAGAAATTTGCAGTGCATATATACATTTATTGAATAAAAATGCAAACAAAATCTTTACTTTTTTATTGTTAATGTCGACCAGCCATCAATATTAATTCTATCGATAAGCTTAAGCCCTAATTTTTCATGCTCTGCTAACACATCATTTGCTTGTTCTTCAAGCATACCTGACAATATAGCATATCCATCATCTGTAAGACAATTAGCAAGCTCAAAAGCCATATCTTTTAAAGGTCCTGCCAGAATATTCGCAAATATAAGGTTAAAACCACTACTATTTTGAACTTCATCACATTTATAGCCATTACCATAAACAACTTTTATCGCATCTTCAGGAATATTATTAATGTTACGATGAATGGCAGTTACCCTGACCGATTCTCTGTCATTATCAACGGCGAGTGTTGGAACTTTATATCTTTTATATCCTGCGATTGCCAAGATTCCAGAACCAGAACCCATATCAAGTATATTATTTGGTTTAAAATTTTTACCAACCAATTTTTCGAGTGCTAGAAGGCAACCTTTTGTCGTACCATGTTCTCCTGAACCAAAGGCAGTTGCTGCATCAATTTGTAATCCCGTTAAATTTTGATTTATCGTACCTTCATAATGGCTACCATAGATATAAAAACCTCCAACTTCAAATGGTTGAAATTGCTGATAACATTGCTTAAGCCAGTCTGTTTGAATTACTGACTCCATGCTAAGATTATCTTCATTTACATCAAAATCTATAATATCTGAGCTTGAAAGAGATTTTTCTATAATTTCTATAATCTCTTTTCTGTCAGGTGTGAAATCAACAAGCCATTCAACAGTCCATGGTCCTATCTGTGGTGTTTTTTTCTTAAAATATGACGAAGCAAGTGCCATATCCCCTAATGCTTCTGAAATAATCTCTATTTTCCGTTCTGGAATATCCATAGGAAGTAGAAAAATTATCCTGTATAAAGGAGAGCTAAGACCATCATCAGCTTGTATTTTATATGTTTTTGTCATCATCAACCTGATTTTCCAGCTCTTCAAGCTCCTCTATATCTTCTAAACTTACAAGATTATCACCATCTAAAGCATCATTACTTATTTCTTCTTTTTTATCTTCTACTGCATCATTTGTGGCAGGCGTTGGTGATTTTATTTCCCACTCACTATTGCATTTAGGACAAATAACAGGTCTTTTATTCATATCATAAAATCTGTTATTGCAGTTTGTACAAACTCTTTTTATCCCTTTTGCTGCTAAATTTGGCATATTTTCATCTCCTATATAT
>JALTZE010000131.1:2986-3759 GCA_027051315.1 Micavibrio sp. | reverse complement strand
GAACGCATCATTCGAGATGCGCGCGCTGCGGAAAGAGCCATTACCGATCACCTTGGACGTTGGCTTTTCGAGCTGTTGCAGAATAGTGATGACGCTGGAGCCTCTGAAGTTCAAGTAATCATTACAGAAAACACGTTATATGTAGCAGATAATGGCCGTGGTTTAAGGCCTCAGGCGGTAAGTGCACTTTGTGGAACTGATTTTTCGGACAAATCTGGTGGTACAATAGGAAGAAAGGGGATCGGTTTTAAATCGGTTTACGAAATTTCCAAAACGCCACAAATCCTTACTGTAAATGGTGAAGGTATCGAATTCAATCCTCAAAAAGCGGAGAGTTGGTTAAAGCAAAATGGATTAAATAATAGCTATGTGCCGTATCAGTGGATCCCTTTTCTAATAAACTGGGATAAAGCAGTAAAAGATGACCCAGTATTAAAGAGATTGGAGAACTGTAAAACTGTTGTAAGGCTGCCGGGCCTGTCGGTAGAGAAGAAGCAAGAAATAGAACAATTAATTAATGATTGGCCTCCTTATGCCCTTTTTACTTTCCGGCATTTACAACGTTTTATTGCACCAGGCTTTGAAGTAGTTTTGAGGCCGGATGAAAAAGCATGGTCATTAATTGATACGCGTGAGCAAATTCCTGTACACTGGAGGGTAATCCGTGTAGTTGAAAACCCGCCTTCAGAATTATTAGTGACAATTAACAAAAATGAGCGTGACATCATTTCCAAAGACGGGGTAAGTTTCCTGCTTGCTGCACCGCTTGAGAA
>JALTZE010000131.1:0-2976 GCA_027051315.1 Micavibrio sp. | reverse complement strand
ACCAATTCACGTTTTCTACCCAACAGAACAAATAAATCCAATTCCCTTGTTTGTACACGCAGAATTCCTGGTAAAAAGTGACCGAACAGCTCTAATTCCATTCGATGCAAGCCCATTTAATCAATGGGTAGCGGATAGGCTTGCTTACCATATCTGCATTTTTATAAATGAATCCTACAACCCTGAAAAACCGAGTGGCCATATAGCATTGCTTGTTCCTTTTGATAATCGAGAAAGTCATTTAGTCACATATGCGCTTTGGAAATTCATTAAAAATAAGGCCAAAGGAGAAGTTCGACTCGCAGACAGCAAAGCCCAACCACGATTAACAGTTGCCGAGACCTGGCTGATTTCTGTCAGTGTTTGTACCTACCTTGCACGAAGCATTCTGGAAGCAACAACAATCCGCGATTCACTTCTGCATAGTGACTTTGACACTAATATGCAAGCACGAAAAGCCCTAAGAGAGTTGGGTTGTTCAGAAATCACCGATCAAAAGTTAATGGAAATTATCGCCCAGAATGCAGGTTCCCTTTCACCTAATAAAGAGTGGATTTGGGCTTGCTGGCAATGGCTATCTGAGTGGGTAGCAAAAAAACCTTACGGAGAAGAACACGATGAACGGATTGAACGAGTAAGGTCTTTGCCTATAGTTCCCGTTGGTAATAGTCTGGTTAAAATTTCAGATCTGGAAGGGAAGATCATAACATGGAAGCTAGATACTAACGTAGGCGATTCCCTGCCCAATTGGCTCCCGCTAACGTTTGTGGATAATTGGTTTCGTGACCGGCTCTTAAATGAAAGCAGCAATCATGCATTAATAATTAAACTTTGTGAGGAATTGGGTATAACAAAGCCAGGGCCGGATGTCATACAACGGGCGGTTGCTCAAGCAATTGATCAATATTGGGAGGATAAGCAGGGTGACCCGGGACGGTTCTTAGTGTTCATTTTAACTCAGGATTGGCATGAGAATTCTAAAGTAAAACCAAGACTAAAACGGTGTCCGGTCCCTTTAGTAAAGCCTATCAAAGGAGAAAAATGGGCTGAGGCACGAAAAGCCTATTTTGGTGTAGAATGGGGGGAACACCTGTTGGCCGAACTTTATGGGAATATCGAATATGTGGCTTGGGTCTCTCCCTTTGTATTACAAAATGAGAAGAAGAAATTAAGACAACTCTTAGAGTGGCTAGGTGTAACTTCTTATCCACGTATTATCCAATTACGTGGAGAAATAAGTATTTGGCAATTACCGGAAGATTTTAAAGAGTGGAAAAAATATTTGCATCAAGCAAAAGATGACTTTGGTAGACAGATTGAAAAAATTGAAAAAATATCCGTCTTAGATAACATTACAATTAATGACATTGGATCAAGGGCTGGAGTCTTTCTATTGAGGATAATTGCTAAATTTTGGAATAGCTACTATAAAAGTAAATCTGAAATAAAGGCTAAAGGAACAGGTTATAGAGAACAATATTATCGAACTTGGAGCGTTAAAGCCAAATGGTGGTGGGAAATTTGCGAGAAATTGACAGTACCAAGACGTGATAATCACACAGGATTTGTTGGTCTATCTAAATTATGGATTCCGGACAAAAGGAGCAATCGGTTAATTGGCGATATGCTTTCAGTAATTGATTTAGAGGCATATGAAGACGATAGGGAGCTTGTTAAAGATTGGCTTATTAATGAAGTTAGCGTACGAACACGAATTGATCAATTGACACTTGATGAGTGGAAAGAAATTTTAATTGAACGTATTCCTAGAACAGCTTCTGTATATAAAATTTCAAAAAATGAACGTTTACGTGACAAAGTAACGAGTTGGTATGTAGCCTGTTTGGAAACCGTATCAGACCAGGACAACGTTCCCGACAATGCTTTCGCATCATGCCCCATTCTTTGTAAAAAAGGGGACTCGTGGCAATATGTAATTGATGAACCGAGATATTTAATTGATGATAATGAACTATCCAAGGTTTTCACTCAGGATATATGGCAATTCCATGTTCCTGAACGAGTGGCAGCACAGGCAGTGAAGTATTTTGGCGTCATTCGTCTTTCTGAGGCTGTTAAAGTAGAACTCAAACCTGAGATGCAAGATTCGCAGTTACCCCAGGAATTGCTGGACACATTTCAAAAGACTCTACCTTATATTTGGGCATGGAGGTCATCGAGGAGTAAACAAGATGCGGAGACATTATTCACTCGTCTAAAACGGTTGCAAGTGCAAAGTGTTCAAACATTGAAGGCAAATTTTTCTCTGGATGGTATCCAACACGAAATAGAACGAGCCTGGGATGCTGAAGGTGATACAATATACCTGCTCGCTGAACAAGCGGATATCACCGGGTTGGCCTTGGCGCTTGCTAAGGTCATTGGCGCCCGTTCGGAGGCAGATTTTTATGAGAATCTTTTACGGTGCAGTACCGATGAGGAGAGAAAGAAAAAACTTTTAAACAAGGGCTTGGTTGAAGATGAAATTGAAAGGTGCCTTAGGGAGTATTCAGCTCAGATTAGTGAGAGTGAACCAGTTGAGGAAGAAGAAAGTTCAAATATTTCTCATCCCCCTATGAGTAAAAATGATAAAGAAAAAAAATTCAAATGATGAGACGGAAGTATCTCAGACTTATAAAGGTACACGGTCGAGCAGGAACCCGAGGAGTGGATCATCCTCACCAAGTACGTCAAGAGTACCTAAAAGGTTTAAAAAAGTAGAAACAAATGACTATGCAGTTATCGAGCCTAACGGTACGAATTCGGTAAAAGTCGGAAATAATCATAGTAGTGACAATGTAAGCAGTGGCTATGGAACAGAATCTGATTTCCCTCAACTTACAGAAGATGAAAAAAAAGAATTAGAAATGGCAGGACGGAGATTTGCGAAACTTGAATTAGAGAAAAATAATTACAAAGTGAAAATGATGCCATTTGATAATCCTGGATTTGACCTGCTGGCGACAAAAGACGGAG
>JALTZE010000130.1 GCA_027051315.1 Micavibrio sp. | reverse complement strand
TTGAATTTTGTGTTAAGTTCAAACTCGACACCACTATCAAGTGCCCAACCCATTACATCACGTGATGAATGTGAGCTTACTGTTCTGAATTTTGAATCTGATGCATATGGGCTTGTTGTTATAGATTATACTTTTCCATATACTCCCATAAGGTCAACACGATATTTAAGACGGTTGACTAGGTCGTTTTTATTTACTGGTTTAATTCCTGTTGTCCTTATAGATGTCCACAAAAGGTTATTATCTTCGTTATCACGGTTATCAGATTTTACTAATTCACCAATTCTTTCTAATCCTGAATAATCATTTTCATAAAGAGCGCGTACTTCAACAAAATTATCCAAAGCCCATTGCCACCTTGTTTGACCAATTAAGCGGAAACGTTTTTCATCATCTTCTTGAAAATCGCTATCTGTTCCTGTTCTATATGAAGTTAAATTTTGCCCTGCGGCAAGAAATCCACTCAATAATGTTGTGTCATATGAAATGCGAACAGCGTCAAAATCTCTGTTCCACATTGTTGCTCTATCTTCTCTTATTCTTTGGCGTCCTATTTGAGCATTATAATAAGGGTTTCCAAATAGATTAGTGAATTTTGCCCATATTTGGCGCAGTTCGAAATAAGATTCATTTATAGATGATGTATCGCCTTCATCATCTTGGAAGCTTACAATACCAAATGATTTTAATCCTCTTATTTGAGCACCAGCAGAAAAATAATCGTTTGCACGATAATTTATTGTTGTATATGCATCAACCACAAAATCTGATTGAGGTTGGTCTGACCTTGTTCCTAAATCTGCATTATCCTCTGATATATATTGGGTTTTTATTTGAGTTTTTATATTAAAGTTATCATCTTTTGCAAAAGAGTTACTTGAAATTGAACAGCCTAATATCATAACTAGCACAAGCGCAGTTGAATTTCGGAAAATATTTTTGTTGAGTTTATGTTTCATTTTTAGACCTTAAAATCTATATTCTAGAATATAGGGAATTAGCTAGTTTTAATGCTTTTTTAACTTGCCCTGCTTCTAGAGAGTTTTCAATGATTCTGATATGGTTATCCATATTTTTTATACCTGATTTTTTAGCCAAATAGTAATATGCTAGCGCTTTTGTATAATCTTTTTTTACTGATATTCCTTTTTCATAGGCGGAAGCTATTATATCGGCACCTCTAAAATATCCTTTTTCAATAGCTTTTTCAAAATAGGAGATGGCTTTTTTATCATCTTCTATTATACCATTATTATATATTATTTTTGCCGCTTCATACCAGCTTCTAGGATATCCAAGATTACCTGCTTTTTCGTATAAAGAGATAGCTTTTTGTGGGTCAGTTTTCTTATATATATTGGCAAGGTAATGATATGCTCTTACGTAATTATCATCAGCAGCTTTTTGATACCATATGGTTGCTGCATTTATATCTTTTTTTGTTCCTAGACCTTTTTCATAAATTCTGGCAAGTTCAAATTTTGCTCTTGTATATCCTGATTTTGCTGCTGAGCTCATAAGTTCAAATGCTAAGCTTGGATTTTTTTCTACTCCATTACCTTTTAAATATAAAAGAGCAAGATTTGTTTGAGCTTCGGGGATACCAAAATCGGATAGTGGCTTATAATTATTATAAGCAGTTTCATAATCTCCCTGTTTTCTAGCATCTTTTGCTATTTTTAAATCAGGGCGGAAGCCGCACGCCGATATGGCAAGTACTATAAAAAATGATAATATTGTAATTGTTTTTTTCATTATCTTATCTTTTTCAAGCGGCTGAACGTCCATATATATCATCAAAGCGAACTATATCATCTTCTCCTAAATAATCACCACATTGGATTTCAACTATTTTTAGATTTGTTGTACCTTTATTTTCCAATCTGTGTTTTGCTTTAAGAGGTATAAAAATTGAGTCTTGAGCCTTCATATGGTGAATATCTTCATCAACTGTTACTATTGCTTCGCCTTCTATGATTACCCAAAATTCTGCTCTATGGTGATGCATTTGAAGGCTTAGCTTTCCACCTGGTTTTACAACTATTTCTTTCATTTTATAGCCTTTGCTTTCAGAAAGAACTTTGAACATACCCCAAGGGCGTTCCTCTTGAGGAGCATTTGTAACTTCTGGTGCATCTATTTTTTTCATAGCATTTACGGCTTTTTTTATGTCATCACCTGCTGATTTATGAGCAACAAGAATAGAGTCAGATGTTTCAACTATAGTAATATCTTTTAGACCAACTGTAGTAACGAGGCGTTCTTCGGATTTTATTAGGCAATTTTCTGTGTTTACTGTAACGACACGTCCTTCGGTAACATTGCCCTTTTCATTTTTATCAGAAATTTCCCATAAGCTTTCCCATGAGCCTATATCTGACCAACCAAGATTACAAGGAACTACGGCTGCCATATCTGTTTTTTCCATTATGGCTTTGTCAAATGGTTGTTCTTCTATTTTATTATAAATTTCCATATTTGCATGAGGGCGACCATTCATATCTATGGTAAGTGCTTTTCTAACCATTTCGATAATTGATGGTGAGTGTTTTTCAAAGTTTCTTAAAACTGTACCAGCTTTAAATACGAACATACCACTGTTCCATAGATATTTACCAGATTCAACATATTGTTTAGCCACTTCATGATTTGGTTTTTCTACGAATGAGTGTATTTCTTTTACTCCTTCAGAATTTTTTGCATCACCAGAAAATGCAATATAGCCATACCCCGTTTCAGGGCGAGTTGGATTTATACCAAAAGTTACTAGATAGTCATTTTCTGCTGCTTTTGCTGCTTTCATTAATGCGTCTTTCATTGCAGCTTCATCACTTATATAATGGTCAGAAGGGGCAATCCAGCATATAGCATCTTCCCCAAATTGACGGGAAACATATTCTGCGGCATATGCTATTGCCGCTGCTGTATTTCTTGCTGATGGTTCGCCTATAATGTGGCGTGTCATCATAGGGTTGATTTTACTAAGTTGCATAGAAACTTCACGCTTCATATTATCAAGAGTAATTGTGATGAGTTTATCATCTTCTGCTTGTGATAATTTTAGTGTGCGCATTGCTGTTTGCTGGAGTAAGCTGTTATCACCCATAAGTTTTAAAAACTGCTTTGGCGTGTTTCCACGACTTGCTGGCCAGAGTCTTGTTCCTGAACCCCCACAAAGTATTACTGGTATTATATTTTTGTTCATTTTTTTACTCTCCCTCTAATTATTTTTATATAGTAAAAATTCAATTTGTACCGGTCTGTTTATAAGCTTTTTATCAATATTATTTTCAGGCTTTATTGTTATTACACTTACAGGTATCCCGAAATTATTATCAACCATAATATTTGGTGTTTTTTGTGCTCTGATATCTGTAACTTCACCATTTATATCGTTGGTCGTTCCTATGATTTTCATCAAAGTTTTTGTACCTATTTTAATTCGGTGTGAATCTTCCATGTTGATAGTTGCTGTTATATATTCTTTTTCAACAATGCCATTACCTGTTTTTATGATGAAAACTCTTTCAAATATATTTCCGATTATGAAGATGCTCACCGCAATAGCCAGAAGGCTAAGGAAAGAATAAGAAAGGAATTTTTTATCTGGCAACGCACTAGACATATTTTATTTACAGATAGATTGGGGTCCGATATATGGTAAAGAACCACACAAACAGTGAAACAAGAAACCAGCTGCCGCCACTTCATGGGCTACTATTTTCGATTGACAACAAGGGTTATTTTGTATGCACTATCCTATAT
>JALTZE010000129.1 GCA_027051315.1 Micavibrio sp. | reverse complement strand
TTTAGAAAAAAAGAACAATGAAAATTTACAGTAAAACTACACTTGCTTTATTTATCGTCTTATCTGTTTTGATAATTCAAAGCTGTACCCCTGTGGTAAAAACAAGGGGGAATATGATAGAGCCTGAAAGGCTGGTTGAAATTAAATCGGGGGAAAGCAGTCGTAAAGATGTCTTAAAGCTTATGGGTTCTCCTACTACGCGCTCACCATTTGACCCTAATACATGGTATTATATTGGGCGTAAAACTGAGAAAAAAGGGATATTAGACCCTAAAGTTGTTGAACAACAAGTAATTAAAGTAAGATTCAACAAAGAGGGAATTGTGGAAGAATTTGGCATTGTTGACGCCGAAAACCGAGATATACCTGTATCAACTGATAAAACTCATACTGCTGGTAATGATGTTACAATATTACAGCAAATCATAGGTAATGTTGGAAAATTTAATACTCCACAGCAACAAGCAAGATAAGTTATATTGGCTTTTGCTTTACGAATTGTAGGAGGACATCTCTTATTTTGTCATCTCCTACCACTTCGCTACTTACTTTTTTCAAACGTTTCTTTATCATCTCAACTTCTAAAACTCCGCCTTTTATAAATGCTCTGTCATTTAATACGCCATACATATCACGTATATAAGCATCTTTAATTCTAGGGGATAGGCGTTCCACTTCTTCCTTAATTGCAACATCAGGAACTTCAATAACAACAACAAGGGAAATAACTTGAGTAACTCCTTTTTTATCCACTATGGGCAATATGAGTGGGTCAAGCTCTACAAATTCGAAACTTTCAGGTTCTGTTTTTTCTTCTTTAGCTATTTCACCTTCTTCTAATGCGGCTATGGCGGGTTTTTGCATTAAAAAATATGCTGCTGCTGCCCCTCCGCCTAACATTATAAAAGCTACTAAACTTAGTAAAAGTTTTTTATTCATCGCTATCCAAACCCTTAAACTTGTTCTTCAAGTATAGATTTTATGATGAATTGATTAATAACAGGTTATTTTTTGCTAAACTATTAGGTAATTATATTATTATTTTCTGATTATATTACATAAACCATCTAGGACAGCATTAACAAGTTTTGGCTCATTACTACTATAAAAGGCATTAGTAACATTCATATAATCAGCAATAATGATTGGAGCATCAATATCCTCATGTTCCAAAATTTCATACGCTCCGCATAACATCAAACCAAAAAGAAGAGGTTCTACTTCTCTGCCGTTAAGCCTTTCTTGAACCATTGGTAAAAGCTCAGATTTCCTTCTTTCCACTCCCTTTACTATGGAACGGAAAATTGCAGAATCAGGTGGTATCATCTCTTCGCCATCAATCTCCATTCCAGAGCGATGAATAAGATATTCTTCTATCACACTGCTGGCTTTTTGTTGATTCGCCACCATTTGATAAACTGCCTGAGTTGCCGCCAATCTTGCTGCTGATTGTCTTGCTTTTTTAGAACCTTTAGCCATTATTCTTCTTTTATTGTTTTTAAATTAAGCGGTATTTAGTACACAAAACTTTGCTTTAGTGCAAGCATTTGTAATGCCGCCCTTGCAAAAGAGCTGCCTTTATCTTTTTTATCTTTACGTGCCCTATCTAAGGCTTGCTCTTTGTTCTCACAAGTTAAAATACCATTTGCTATAGGCAAAGCTCTATTAATTGATAAATCCATTATTCCTCTTGAGCTTTCATTACAAACAGTTTCATAATGTGTTGTTTCCCCTCTTATAACGCAGCCAAGTGCAATAAATGCATCAAATATCTTACCGCCATTTTTGGTACCTCTACTTAAAGATGCAAATCTAATTGCCGCAGGAATCTCAAGCGCACCTGGTACAGTTACTATCTCATAAGTTGCCCCATATTTCTCTAGCTCTGCAATAGTTGATTCCAAAAGATGATTTGATATTTCTTCATAAAATCTTGCTTCTACTATTAAGATATGTGGGGTTTTATTGAATTTCATCTAATTTATTCCTTATTTGAATATTATATATTTTTATGTCCTGTTATTTTTAAATCATAACCATCTAATCCCGCAATATTCTTTTTTGAATTAGAAAGCAATATCATATTTCTTACCCCCAAATCCCTTAATATCTGAGCACCAACGCCATAATCTCTTAACATAGAAGATTTTTCATTATTTTTATTTGTTGCCATACCTACCAATGATAAATGTGTATCATCTCGTATAAGTACAAATACCCCGCTTTCAGAATTTGCAATTTCTTTCATAGCTTTTTTTAAATGACTTTCACCCATTCCCAAAACATCAGAAAGTACATTCATTGAGTGCATTCTTACAAGAATATCATTATCTGGTTTGATATTTCCTTTTACCAAAGCAATGTGCTCTACTCCTGAAATAATATCTTTATATAGATAATATTTAAGCTCTTGATTATCTTCTGTTTTTATAGTGGTTGTTTCTTGTCTTACAACTAAATTTTCTGCTCGTCTTCTATATGCTATTAAGTCGGCTATTGTACCTATTTTAAGATTATGCAGTTGTGAAAATGATATTAAATCAGGCAAACGAGCCATTGTTCCATCATCTTTCATAATCTCACAGATTACTCCCGCAGGTCGTAAACCAGCAAGTTTTGCTATATCTACTGCGGCTTCGGTATGTCCTGCTCTTACCAAAACTCCGCCATCTTTTGCCCTTAATGGGAATACATGACCTGGTGAAGATAAATCTTGTGCTCCTGTTTCTGGGTCTATTGCAACTTGTACAGTTTTTGCCCTATCTGCTGCGGAGATTCCTGTTGTTACTCCTTTTTTTGCCTCTATGGAAATTGTAAAGGCTGTAGAAAAACCGTTATCTCTGTTTCCAACAAGATGAAGCCCCAGACGGTCTGCTATTTTACCTTCCATAGCAAGACAGATAAGCCCTCTACCCTCTTTTGCCATAAAATTTATAGCATCTGGGGTAGCAAATTGGGCTGGTATAATAAGGTCACCTTCATTTTCACGATTTTCATCATCTACTAGAATGAACATTTTGCCATTTCTGGCATCTTCTATAATTTCTTCTATAGAGAAAAGACATGACTGGTTAATATCTGATAATCTTTTATCTTTTATTACTTTTTTATCTATAGATATTAATCCCATTTTTTACATATCCTTACCAAGAATTCTTGCTACATATCTGGCCATCATATCTATTTCAAAATTAACCATATCACCAACTTTTCTTGTGCCGAATGTAGTATGGTGCCAAGTATGAGGGATTATATTAACTTCAAATTCATTATCACTAATATGATTTATTGTAAGAGATACACCATTTATAGCTATTGACCCTTTTACTGCTATGTAAGGGGAGTAATGTGACGGTATTTTTATTCTTACCCTGTGAGAATCTCCGTCTTTTCTGATTGATACTATCTCTGCCATGCCATCGACATGCCCTGATACGATATGTCCCCCTAATTCATCGCCAAGACGCAATGATGGCTCTAAATTTATCAAAGAGCCTATTTCCCAATTACAAAGAGAAGTCTTTAAAATGGTTTCTGTTGAAACATCTACAGCAAACCAATCAGCTCCTTTATCAACTACTGTAAGACAAACGCCTGAACAAGCAATAGAAGAACCTATTTTAAAATTATTCATATCAAAAGATGTGCCGATTATAAAGCGTTTATCACCTCTGCTATCGTCAATTTCTTTTAACTCACCTATATCAGTTACTATACCTGTAAACATTTATTCACCCTTTGAAAAAACTTCTAAAATATCATTATCAAATATTTTTATATCCT
>JALTZE010000128.1:2810-3791 GCA_027051315.1 Micavibrio sp. | reverse complement strand
TTTAATAATTGGTCTATTTTATTAACTTTAATTAAATTAGCAACCATCCCGCCGTATTACAAATCACATTAGGGGCAATATCTCTGCAAATGCCATGAAAAATCCTTCGATCATCGGCGAATTCAAACAAAACCCTGATTTAACTCGAAAAAATCTTCAGATAATCGCCTGTGCAGGTTCGGGGAAGACAGAGTTTATATCAAACCGAATTGCATATCTAATTGCAGAATCAATTGCCAAACCTGAAAATATTGTTGCCTTCACCTTTACCGAAAAGGCTGCAGAAGAATTAAAATTTCGAATTCGAAGTAAAATTAGACAATTGATTGGACATCAGCCTGATGTGGGGGATATGTATGTGGGAACGCTACACAGCTTTTGCCTTGAACTCTTAAAAGAATATGTGCCTGGATATCGTGCCTTTGATGTATTGGATGAAGGAAAAAGATTCTCATTTCTCACTTTGATCAGTAGTGATTTAGAATTACACGAATTAGAAGATTGGCTAATCGATAATGGAATAAAAAAGCCTTTTCGGGTAACCAAGCAGGGTTGGATATTTAATACTTTCCTTCGTAGCGTGGATATTTTGCGAGAAGAGATGTTAAAGCCTGAGGAAGTTTCCGACTGCAAAGAATTTATTAATGCTTTTTATAAATACGAAGAAAAGCTTAAGGAGCATCGTTTTTTAGATTTTAGCAGCATGATGTCACATGCGGTGAGAATTTTAGAAAATAATCCAGATATTTTGTCTAAGGTTCAAGAAAAATTTACACATATCACGGTCGATGAATATCAGGATATTAATCTGATACAAGAAAAATTGATCGGTCTTCTTGTTGGAAACAAAAATAACATTTGTGTTGTAGGTGATGACGATCAAGCTATTTACCAATGGCGCGGAGCAACTGTTAAAAATATTCTTACGTTCAGCAAGCGATATCCTAATGTATTTATTCATCATTTACCGACAAATTATCG
>JALTZE010000128.1:0-2794 GCA_027051315.1 Micavibrio sp. | reverse complement strand
AAGAGGAAATCAAATTCATTGTAAAAAAAATAAAATCTTTGATTGGGACAATTTGGGAAAATTCAGACGGTGCAAAGAGGGGATTAGCTTACTCAGATATCGCTATATTCTTCCGCTCCGTGAAATACGATGCCAAGCCCTATTTGGAAGCGTTTGAGAAAGAGGGTATCCCTTTTGCAGTGACGAATATCGGTGGACTTTTCGAAGCGCCAGAAATAGATGTGATTTTCAACATATTTTCATACCTGGGAGATTTTACCAAAACTTGGAATGGGCAATCAGGGAAAGGTTTTATCTCTGATGAGGACAAGATTTATCAACAAGCGAAGCCAATTTTCTATCTTCCTGACGAAAAGACATTCAAGAGAAATCTTCAAGATTTAAAAAAAAGTATCTCTGGACGTATTTCACTTCAAGGAATTTATGGAGAAATTCTTGCAATTCTTGGTGTTGGTTTTGAAAAGTTTCATTCCATAGAGAACGAGATAGTGTTATATAACTTAGGTCGCTTGAGTCAAGCCATATCTGACTTTATAGAAACCCGCCACCATTGTACCCCAAGAGATATAAAACGCTTTTGTTGGTTCATTAGAAATTACGCACAAAATGCTTATGATGCCGGCGCAGGTGATGATCGTACGCTATCAATAAATGCAATACAGATAATGACACTTCATGCTACAAAAGGACTTGGATTTCCAGTTGTGTTCATGCCTTATTGCGTCGAAAAGCCTTATCGTCGTTCCGATGCGGGATTTTTAAATGAAAAAAAATTCGATTTTGAGCGATATCATGGGTCCATTGAGGATGAAAGACGGCTATTTTATGTTGGTATAACAAGAGCGAAAAAATTTCTTTTCATCACTTCTTGTGTCTATCCTAGTTATCGGAAACAAAAGAAGAAGCCACTGCAATTCTTGGATGAAATAAACAGTAAATTCATCATTGAGCAACCAATTCCTGATCCGACCAAAAGAAATAAGCTTCCCCCACAACCAGCATCGGAAGATATTCGTTTCCCGACCAACTGGTCTGAAATGAGCTACTATTTACGTTGCGAATACGACTATAAGATGCGCTATGTGTATGGATTTAACCCGATTATCGTTGAAGCACTTGGCTATGGAAGACAAGTACATAATATTATCAATTTGCTTCATAAATTGGCGCAAGAGACTGGTAGGGTGCCAACAGATGAAGAGGCTGCTGAAATTTTGCTCAATCAGTTTTATCTACGTTACGCTTCAAAATCGTACTACGAGAATTTAAAAAAAAGCGCTATGCGTAGTATTTTGAAGTATCTCAGTATGTGGCGCGATGATTTTACGCTCTCGGTGAGTTCCGAAAGAAATTTTGAAATGGATTTTGCCAGCGCGCTGGTTTCCGGAACCATCGACTTGCTGAAGCGAAAAGACTCAAATGAAGAAGTTCTTGAAATGATAGACTTTAAAACAGGTAATGAAAAACGCATGGATGAAGAATTGGCCTTGCAGGTGCAACTCTATACAATAGCAGCGCGAGAAGCGTTAAATTTGAAAGTGAATAAAGCTTACATTCATTTTTTGGATGCTAAAAAGCATACTCGAATTGAAGTACTGACCACTCCAAAGCAATTGGATCTGGCTCGAAAAACTGTTATAGATGTCATCCAAGGAATTGTAAGTAGACGATTTAGAAGAAATCCAAAAAACAAAATAATTTGTAATGAATGTGATTGGAGGAAGTTTTGTCCGCAAAAAAGGTAAAGGAAAAGGAAAATCCTTACAGCGGGCATCATCAGCGGTTGCGAGAACGTTTTGCGAGATCCGGTTTATCTGGATTTCACGATTATGAAGTGTTGGAATTGTTGCTAAATTTTGTTTTTCCAAATCGGGATACAAAACCTATTGCAAGGGATCTTTTGACCAAATTCAAAACATTAAATGATGTTTTTAATGCAGATCTGGAAGAATTGCAGGAAGTGAAAGGGATTGGCTTACGCTCGGCTATTTTTCTTAAGTTGATTAATGAGGTGTTGGGGTACATTTATGAAGAAAAGGCCCTAAAAGAAAAGCAGCGATTCACTAAAACGAGTCAGCTCTTCGAATATTTTAAGGCAGCTATTGGCAACAAGAAGAATGAAGTAATGCGGGTGATTTATTTGGACAGTCAAAATCGACTCATCCATGCGGAAAATGTGAGCGAAGGGACTGTAGCAGAAACCGTGGTCTTACCTCGCAAAATTGTGGAAGGGGCGCTCAAATATCGAGCCATCAGTGTGGTGATTGCACACAATCATCCTGATGGCGTGGCAGAACCCTCTGAACATGACGATCGAATGACCGAGCAGATTCAAAATGCCCTTTCGACGGTCGGGATCGAATTACAGGATCACCTGGTTATTGCTGGGGATGAATATTTTAGTTATAGACAAACAGGATATATTGTATAATTGAGGAGGAAGCATGAAAATTAAGTCCATAACTATTCATAATTTTAGATCAATAAGAGAGGCTAAATTAGAGCTCTCTGATTATGCAGTACTTATTGGGGCAAACAATGCGGGAAAATCCAATATTCTTACTGCCTTAAGAATTTTTTATGAAGACGGAATCAAATTTAATGAAAAAACAGATTTCCCAAAATTTTCTACCGATGATTCCGAAAGCTGGATAGAAATTGAATACGCTCTTACCGATCATGAATTCGATAATCTAAAAAATGAATATAAAAGTCCTGACAAAATCCTAAGAGTTAGAAAATACCTGAAGTCCAAAGACAATCGAGTTAAAAGCAACCAGAGTAACATATATGC
>JALTZE010000127.1 GCA_027051315.1 Micavibrio sp. | reverse complement strand
TTTTTTCTTATATTTTATTGATTTTTGAAGGTTTATGTTTCATAATACATTTATGATACGTAGATTTCTAACAAATGAACTTATTGATGCCTTACAAAATATGCCTGCTGTAGCTCTTTTAGGGTCAAGGCAGGTAGGCAAGACAACATTGGCTTTTGAAATTTCAAAATACAATATAAATAAATCAGTTTCTTATCTGGATTTAGAACTTGATACAGATTTAGCCAAACTTGACGATGCGGAAGCCTATCTCAGAACCTTTGAAAATAAACTTCTGATTATTGACGAAGTTCAGCTCAGACCCGATTTATTTAGAATTCTTCGTGGCTTGATTGATATGAGGAAAAGGGCTGGGGAAATGTCGGCTCAATTTTTGCTTTTAGGCTCGGCATCACGTGATTTATTACAACAAACATCAGAAACATTAGCAGGGCGTATCCGTTATTTAGAGCTAAAACCATTTTCTGTTCCTGAGATTTTTGTCCAAAATCCTTTGGAGTTTTCACCAGAAAAATTGTGGTTTAGAGGAGGGTATCCCCAAAGCTATTTAGCTGCTAGTGATAATGAAAGCTGGAAATGGCGTTCTGATTTTATATCGTCTTATATTGAACGTGATATTCCTCAGTTTGGAATAAATGTTTCGCCAACAAAGATGAAACGATTTTGGAAAATGCTTTCTCATTATCAAGGGCAGCAAATTAATATGTCTGCCTTAGGAAAGAGCTTAGAAGTCTCACACACAACAATAAGAAATTATCTTGATGTTCTTACTGATTTATATATGGTAAGACAGCTTCAACCTTGGGCGGGTAATACAAAAAAAAGGATAGTTAAATCACCAAAGATTTACATAAGAGATACAGGGATATTACATCATTTACTTTCTATTTCAGAATATGATGACCTTTTGGGTAATCCTATATTAGGATATTCGTGGGAAGGATTTGTTGTTGAAAATATTTTGGGTAATTTATCCGATAAATGGACAGCAAGCTATTACAGAACCAGTGAACAAACTGAAATTGATTTAATATTAGAGAAATCTAATAAAGAAATTTGGGCAATTGAAATCAAGCGTTCACCAGCTCCAAAGATAAGTTCTGGATTTCATCGAGCTTGTGAGGAGATAAAAGCAACAAAAAAACTTGTTGTTTATTCAGGAAAAGAACGTTTCCCGATGTCCAATAATACCGAAGCAATTGGAATTGTTGAATTATTAGAACTTTTAAAAGAATAAACTTATACTAAATAGCCTTCAATAGGCTATTTACGTTCAAACGCCACGCAGGCTCCGTTGCATTGGCAACGACTTGCGGTCGCAAGCTTCCAATTGTAATTCATGAATGAATGCCAATTGGTATTAGCTATAGAATTTATCCAGATTTTAAATTTTCAATGGCTTTATCATATTCAAATAAATATAATAAACATCGAAGAGCTTTACCCCGTTCACTTTTAAGGTCGGGGTCTTTGCTTATAATTAACCTAGCATCATCACGTGCAATTTGTAACAAATCTGAATGAGCCACTATATCCGCTACCTTAAATTCAGGAATACCGCTTTGCTTTGTTCCTAATATTTCTCCACCACCTCTTAATTGAAGGTCTTTTTCTGCTATAATAAATCCATCTTCTGTATCACGCATAATTGACAGACGTTCTTTGGCATTTTCCGATAATGGGAGCGAATAAATTAAAAAGCAATAAGATTGTTCAGAGCTTCGTCCTACACGTCCCCTTAATTGATGAAGTTGAGCAAGTCCAAATCTTTCTGCATGTTCTATAATCATAATTGTGGCTTGTGGAACATTCACCCCAACTTCGATAACAGTAGTTGCCACTATTATATCAATATCACCTTTGGCAAATTTTTCCATTACTGTATCTTTTTCATCCGATTTCATTTGCCCATGGACAATTCCAACTCGTTTCCCAAATCGTGCCTGTAATATTTCATATCTTTCCTGAGCGGCAGCCAAATCAATTTTTTCTGATTCTTCTACCAAAGGGCAAACCCAGAAGACTCTCGAACCTTTATCAATCTGTCTTTTTATTCCTTCTATAATTTCTTCGATTTTTTCTTGTGATATTAGTCTTGTGTCTATGGGCTTTCTTCCTGCTGGTTTTTCATTAAGGCGTGAAACGTCCATATCACCATAAGCCGTAAGGGTAAGAGTACGAGGAATAGGAGTGGCGGTCATAACCAAAATATCAGTACTTACCCCTTTTCCTGATAGAGCAAGCCTTTGATGAACTCCGAAACGATGTTGCTCATCTATTACAACAAGTCCTAAATCTTTGAATTTTATATCTTCTGAAAATAAAGCATGTGTACCTATAACAATTTGTGCATCTCCATTTGCTATCTGCTGTTTTAATATTTCTCTTTTTTTCCCCTTATCACGTCCTGTAATAATAACAAATTTTATACCTGCTTTATCTAAAAAATCTTTAAAGCTTTCAGCATGTTGGCGCGCTAATATTTCCGTTGGTGCCATTATGGCTGCTTGCACCCCGCTTTCAACAGCCTGTATCATTGCTAAACAAGCGACAATAGTTTTTCCACTTCCCACATCTCCTTGTAAAAGCCTTATCATACGTAAAGGTTCAGCCATATCTTTCTTTATTTCTTTTAACGCATTTTTTTGGGCATTTGTAAGCTCAAAAGGTAAAGATTCTAAGATTTTATTACGCAATATCCCAGAGCCAGCAAAAGAACGTCCGTATAAGTCACGCTGTTTATGTCTGATAATTGCCAAAGCTAATTGATTAGCAAGGAGTTCATCATATGCAAGGCGAGAACGGGAAGAGTGTTCAGGCTCAATATAGTTAATTCCTTTTGGCATATGGCAATCTGTTAGAGATTTTTTCCAGCTTTCCCATGATTTTTTCTTTTTTAATTCAGTATTCAACCATTCTGGAAGTTCTGGAATTATTTTAAGCGCTTCTTTTATAACTTTTCTTAGCACTTTATTAGACAATCCCCCTGTCAAAGGATATACAGGCTCTATATAGGGAAGCTCTTCTATTTTTTGAGGAAAAAGCATATAACCAGGGTGAGTCATTTGAGTTTTGCCACGAAATTTTTCTATTTTTCCGCTTATTAAAACTTCCTCTCCCACTGGTAAGGATTTTTCAATATAATCTTTTATAGGATGAAAAAATATTATATCCATAAATCCTGTATTATCCATTACCTTTACTTTATAAGGTACCGATTTTCTTGAATTTGGGTAATGTTTATCTACTATTACTTTTATGGTTGCTATTTTTCCGTCAGGAGCTTCCATTATTTTGGGAGTATATCTACGGTCAATAAAATCAATAGGAAGATGCCATAAAAGGTCAATAATTTTTCCGCTTTTTATTAGTTTCTCAAAATATTTGGCATTTTTTGCTCCAATTCCTGTTAAAACAGTTATATTTTTAAATAAAGGGTCAAGCAATAAAGGTTTCATCTTAACTTACGACCTATTTTAATAGCATATGATGAAACTCCAATCATGAAAAAACCAATTATAATAAGAGCAACAGACCAGCCAAAATTGTCCTTAATAAATGATTTTTTTTGCATTTTTTTGATTCCATAGATATTTTTACCATGCAATTATGCAGAAAATAGATGAATTGTCGAGAAAATGCCAAAATATGAGTATAGAAATAAGTAGAAAAAAAATTCTTTTTCAGGCAAAACATCGCGGAACAAAAGAAATGGACGTGATTTTAGGGCAATATGCAGAAAAAGAAGTTAAAAATATGGGGGAGCATGAGCTTAAATTATTTGAAAAAATAATGCATATGTCCGATAT
>JALTZE010000126.1 GCA_027051315.1 Micavibrio sp. | reverse complement strand
TTTTTGTTTAAGTAAATCATTAACCATCACAGGATTTGCTTTTCCTTGAGATTTTTTCATGGTTTGCCCAACAAAAAATCCAAATAATTTTTCTTTACCTGATTTATATTGTTCTACTTTATCGCTATTTTCGGTAAGAACTTCATCAATTATAGCCTCAATAGCACCCGTATCTGTAACTTGCTTAAGTCCTTTTTCTTCGACAATAACAGCTGCATCATTTCCTGTTTTATACATTTCAGCAAACACATCTTTAGCTATACGACCTGATATAGTATTATCGCTGATAAGTCCTACTAATTCCCCAAGCTGTTTTGCTGATACAGGTGAATCAGCAAGCACTTTACCATCTTTGTTAAGAGCTCCCAAAAGCTCTGTCTGTAACCAGTTTGCAACTAATTTTGCGTCATGACCATTTGCAGCCTCTTCATAGTAATCAGCGCGATTCTTTTCAGCTATTAATACCGAAGCATCATATGTGCTTAATCCATATTCTGTAATAAATCTGTGTTTTTTCTCATCAGGTAGTTCTGGAAGAGTATTTTTAAGACCTTCCACCCACGAGCTATCCAACCTAAGAGGTAAAAGGTCAGGGTCAGGGAAATAACGATAATCATGAGCATTTTCTTTTGACCTCATTGCTCTTGTTTCACCTTTATTTGGATCCCATAATCTTGTTTGTTGTATTATTTTCCCACCATCTTCTAAAATTTCCACCTGACGCTGTGCTTCATAATCAATAGCTTGCTGTACAGCCTTTATAGAATTAACATTCTTGATTTCACATCTTGTTCCAAGCTCTTCACCCACTTTTCGTACGGAAAGATTGACATCAGCACGCATAGAACCTTCATCCATATTACCATCACATGTTCCTAGATACCTAAGAATCATTCTTATTTTTGAAAGATAAGCGGCGGCTTCTTCCTTGCCACGAATATCAGGCTTTGAAACTATTTCCATCAAAGCACAGCCAGCACGATTCAAATCAACAAAAGATTTTGTTGGGTGTTGGTCATGCATAGATTTACCAGCATCTTGCTCCAAATGAAGTCTTTCTATTCCTATTTTTTTTGTTGTTCCATCTTTTAAATCTATTTCAATTTCTCCTTCACCAACAATGGGGTGCAGATATTGAGAAATTTGATAACCTTGTGGCAAATCGGCATAGAAATAATTTTTTCTTTCAAAAACAGAAACCATATTGATTTCAGCGTTAAGACCCAATCCAGTTAGAACAGCCTGCTCAACACATTTTTTATTTAAAACGGGAAGCATGCCAGGCATAGCAGCATCAACCATACTTACCTGAGAATTAGGAGCAGCTCCAAAATCAGTAGGAGAGCCAGAAAATAATTTAGAATTTGCAATTACCTGAGCATGAATTTCCATTCCTATTACTATTTCCCATTTACCTGTATTACCCATAATAAACTGAGCCATTATTTTTTCCTCTTTTCTTTTTGTTCTTCTTCTAATTTCTTTTGAATTAATCTTTTTCTCATTTCCAGCTTGCAATATTTGTACGACCTTAATTTTTGTTTACTAATCATTGGATGATTGAATAAAATTACAAAAGGGTCTTTTTCTTTCAAATTATACGTATTCATACTGATAACATCACTAGCCCCAAATTCATCAATATATTTTCTAATATAATTGCCAGTACAATTACAAAGGTCCATTATATCATCTGGAACTTTTTCTTTTGCTCTTATATATTTTCCTGCGTTATCTTTAAGACATGCAAGCTTTTGCATTTCAAAAAATGGATCAGCAACGCAAGGCATATAAACCTTACCGAGTAATTTATTATATGCTGGTATATATTCAGGGTCATTCTTTTTGCTTTTAGCAAGAAGATTATATTCATCTTTCTTCATAAAGGCCATTAAAGCAGCAGAAGCACAAGAACAAAAATCAGTTCTATAGCTTTTCTTTAAGCCATAATAAGGTGTATCAAGGCAACCTTCATAAAAATTATTAGCCATTTTTTTTGTAATTATCTGGCTAGGTTCAGGAGTTTCAAATCCAATATCAGAAGCAACATCAATATCATCAACAGCAGCAGCAGGAGGAACAGGAATAGCAATATCGTTGCTATCTTGTGCAAAAGCAGAATTACTAGCAACACCAGCAATTAAGAAAGACAAAGTTAAAAAACAAACTAATATTCCCGCTTTATACATTAATTAAGCAGCCCTTATTATTTTAGATGGTTTTGCACTAAAACATGCGGCTTTTTCTATTACATCACCTGCTTTTAAAACAGTAGCTTCGTCCCAAGCCTTACCAATAATTTGCAATCCAAGCGGTAATCCTTTTGAGCTTAAACCAGCGGGAACCGACATGGCAGGTAAGCCAGCAAGAGAAGACGGAACAGTAAATACATCATTTAGATACATCGCAATCGGGTCATCTTGCTTTTCCCCAATAGCAAAAGCAGCAGAAGGAGTAGTGGGGGTAAGAATAACATCGCATTTTTCATAGGCGCGCCTAAAATCATTTGATATTAGTCTTCTAACTTTCTGTGCTTTCACATAATATGCATCATAATAACCAGCAGAAAGCACATATGCACCTATTAAAATACGTCTTTTTACTTCATCTCCAAATCCTTCTGCTCTTGTTTTTTCATATGTTTCATCAAGACTGCTTCCTTCAACTCTTAAGCCATATCGTACGCCATCATAGCGTGCAAGATTTGAAGAAGCCTCCGCAGGAGCAAGTATATAATAGGTAGCAAGAGCATATTTTGTATGGGGGAGTGAAATATCGACTATTTCAGCCCCAGCATCTTTCATATATTCAATTCCCTTATCCCAAAGATTAGCAATTTCTTCTGACATGCCGTCAACTTTATACTCTTTTGGAATACCTATTTTTAGACCTTTAATATCACCTGTAAGAGCATTGGTAAAATCAGGAACTTCAATATCAGCAGAAGTACTATCCATAGGGTCAAATCCTGACATGGATTTAAGCATTATGGCACAATCTTCTGTATTTTTAGCAAAAACTCCAGCTTGATCCAAAGATGAAGCAAAAGCAACAATACCATATCTTGAACATCTACCATATGTAGGTTTAATTCCTGTTACACCACAAAACGAGGCTGGCTGACGTATAGAACCACCAGTATCAGTACCAGTCGCAGCAAGGCAAAGCCCCGCAGCAACAGCAGAAGCCGACCCACCAGAAGAGCCTCCAGGTACTAAATCCTTATCACTTTCTTTTTCTTTCCAAGGGTTTATAACATTACCAAAATGGCTGGTAGTATTAGAAGAACCCATAGCAAACTCATCAAGATTGAGCTTGCCAAGCATAACGCAACCATCATCAAACATTTTTTGCGTAACAGTGGATTCATATTTCGGTACAAAATTACCAATAATTTTACTAGCAGCCGTAGTTTTTACATCTTTCGTACAAAATAAATCTTTAATTCCGACAGGAATCCCTTCTAATGGTCTGGCATCTCCAGAAGCTCGCTTTTTATCGCTTTCTTTAGCTTGTTTAAGAGCAATTTCAGGGGTTTCTGTAATATAGGCATTTAGTGAACGAGAATTTTCCATTGCTTCTAAATGCGCCTTAGTTATTTCAACCGAGGTGAAGTCTTTATTTTCTAGCCCTTGCAATGCTTCGGCTACAGTAAGCTCTGTTAAATCTTTTGACATTTATTATTTTCCTGTTTTATTCGACTACTTTTGGTACAACAAAGAAATTCTCCATTTCTTCTGGGGCATTGGCAAGAATATCTTCTGCTATATTGCCGTCCGTAACAATATCTTCCCTTAGGCGAGCTGTTATATCGCTAACAC
>JALTZE010000125.1 GCA_027051315.1 Micavibrio sp. | reverse complement strand
CTATTATTACTTTTTGATATAAGTTTTTTATATCTTCATTAAATAAATCAAAAAGGGCTTTTTCCATTTCATTACGGCTTACATTATAATATCCATCAAGTTCTACTTTCTGCCCTTCCAGCTTATTAATCTCTTCTGATATTTTATCTATTTTTTGATTTATATTTTTTGATAATGTTAAGAATGCTTCTTTTAGCTCAATATCATCATCTTGTTGTGCTAGAAAATTAATCCAATGTTGGGCAAGTCTTAGGTGATGTTCCCTTGTATCTATTCCGCTTTGTGAAGGAACTTCGCCATTTTTGATAAGATTATCTAATGCTTTATCAAGGGTTGTTGCCAAAATAGATGCTTTATTATTCCCACGCCTGCCAAGTTCTTTTAAAATCTCTGAGACGGCAGTAAAATCACCAATTGAGTCCCATTTAAGGCGGTTTGTCGCAACAAATGTTTTATATAAATCCACTGCAGTTCCCCCTGCCCCTGTTTCAGCCATAAGCCCACCATTTAGCATAGGAACTAGTGATGTCATTTTGGCATTACTTGCAACCTCTAAAATTGGAAACAGGTCGGTTAAATAATCTCTCCATACATTTCCAGTTGCTGCTATTACATTATTTCCAGCTCTTATTTCCTGCAATGTAAGTTTCATAGCTTTTTCAGGCGGTAATATTTTAATATTTGATGGCAAATTATCGTAAGAGTTGATTATTTTTAATATTTCCCTATCATGTGGTCTTTCTTCATCTAACCAGAATATAGTCAGCTTATCTGAATCTTTTGACCTTTTTATTGTTGTTTCTATCCAATTATCTATTGCTGCCCTTGTTGTGCGGCATATTCTGTATACGTCTTCTTTATTTACTTTATGAGTTGAAATAACATCACCATTTTCATCAATAGTCCTTATTTTACCTTCGGAAGGAGATATTACTGTAGTCGGTTTTGAGCCATATTCTTCTGCTTTTTCTGCCATAAGTCCTATATTTTCTACAGAACCTATTATTGCAGGGTTAAGGCTTCCATTTTCTTTCATATCATCTATTGCTATTTGATAAGTGGTTGCGAATGTTCTATCAGGTATTATTGCCAAAGTTTCCCGTTCACCTGTGGAAGAAGGCATAGTTGACCAACGTATAAGATTTGCCATTGATATATCTATGATAAGGCTTGGGTCATCTAGGTTTCTTTTACCATCTTTGGGATTAATAAAAGCTATCTCTGCTTCTTCTTTTGTAATCTTTTCAATCAAGCCATTTATTTCTTTGTATTTATCAGGGGCAAGGTTTTGTATTTTTTCACGCAACGAGTTCATTCCACTTGATGGATTTATATTTAATTTATTGAATATATCCTGATATTTATCAAATAATTCTTTGAAATATGCTTTTACTGAATCGCCAAAAAATACACCGTCAGTTTTCACCATCATTGTTGCTTTGTAATGGAAAGACAAGAGCAAATCTTCTTTTTTTGCTTGCTTTATTTGTTCTTCCAGAAATTTTCTTAATGATGCACGTTTCATAATTGCGGCATCTATTATGCTGTCTTTTTTTAGCTCTATATTATCTTTTAGAATTGTTACATTTCCATCTATATCAATAAATTCTATTTTTGCAGTTACAGCATTATTAATAGTTGAGGAAATCTCAGTTCCAGCAAAATCATCTTTATCCATATGTGATATACGAGTTTTTGATTGTGCCGTCCATTTACCCATTTTATGCGGATTTCTTCTTGCTTCATTTTTTACAGATTCTGGTACAAAGCGAATTGAATTACCTTGCCTTAATACAGGATTTGCTACGCTTCCTAACACGGCATCATATTTTTCTTTTATTTCTTTTTCTTTATTATTTTTTGGAGATTCCGGATATTTTGGTATGTCGAAACCGCTTTCTTGTAACTCTTTTATTGCATCTTTTAGCTGGGGTAGAGTTGCGCTGATATTGGGCATTTTTATAATTGCTGCATTTTTTTGTTTTACTATTTTCCCTAGTTCTGCCAGCCCATCTTTTGCTAGCCCAAATGATGCCAATATTCTTGTTGCTAAAGAAATATCATGCTCTTTTATAGTTATTCCTGCTTTATTTAGAAAAATTTCTAACATAGGTAATAATGAGGCTGCTGCTGCGGCTGGTGTCTCATCAACTTTACTTACGTGGATAATATTTGATTCTTTTAACATGTAGATAATTCCTTATTAATCCGTGATTATTTTATAGATTCTGCCTTCTATGACCTTATCTGTTTTTTCCATACCATTTATGACGCGGAATGTTTCTTCCTTAAAATTATCTACAGCCATCAAAGAAATATATCTGTTGATGTTATCATTTTTTCCTGCTGCTCTGATTTCTATATGATATGGTTTTATTGTTCTTTTTTCTTTATCAGTCATTTTACGGAAACTGTAGGTCATTTCTTTTAGCTTTGTTAGATTATCATTGCTTATCCCGTATGGAATTGCAATCTGGAAGCGGAAAAATTCATTATGCCCCCATTCTATAACTATTAATCTTATAACAGATTGTTTTCCTTTTACTTTACCTTTGAATGATGCTGTTGCCGCTTTGAAAGAATTAATTTCTATCCTTTCGGCTTTTTCAAGAGATTCGCCTTTCATCCAACCGCTAATCATATAAGTATAAGGGTCAGAATAGTTTTTATCTTTTACCATATCTAATACCACTATTTCACCATTTTCACCTATAGATGTGATATTTTCTGAATTGTTATATGTTTTGTATTTTTCAGGGATTTTATAAGTAAATCCCATATCTGGATGATAAAAATTATTATGACGGACAAATCCTTGTCTGGAGCTATCTCCATATTCTAAATTCTTTATATGTTTAAAATATCTTATCTGATTTATTTCATGTCCATAATTTGCATATGATGTTGCTAATGTTGATGCTTTAGATACTCTATCAGATGTAGTCGGGTGGGTTGAAAAATAGTTAAAAGATGAAGAATTTGTTCTTCCTTCAATTTTATTTTGAAGTTTTGTATATCTATCAAGATTTTTTAAAAATTCAGCCATAGCAAATGGTTCATACCCTGCTTGTGCAAGATAACGAAGCCCTAACTCATCTGCTTGATGTTCTTGGGTTCTTGAATATGATTTCATATAGAGATTAGTACCAAGATTTATTGCTCTGGTTGCTTCTGGAGTATCTAATTTAGCAGCTAGAATAGTTGCTCCTAATGTGGTTAGGACAGAGCTTGAGTATCTTTGTGCTGAATGTCTTGCTGTTATGTGAGCAACTTCGTGAGCAAGTACTGCTGCTAGTTCCGCTTCATTATTAGCAAGGGCAAGAAGCCCTCTTGATACATATATATATCCCCCTGGGACAGCAAAAGCGTTAACCATAGGGCTGTCTATTATAAAAAATTTATAATCAACATCGGTTCTTTCAGTATTTTTTGCTACTTTATGACCTACTTCATTGACGTATTTTTCAAGCTCCCTATTTGGGAAAGCTCCGCCAAATTGTGCCATTATTTTGGGGTGTTCTTCTGCTCCTATTTTATTTTCTTGGGCTGGTGACATAAGGGCTGTGAATTGTCTATCACCAGTAGCAGGATTTATAGAACAGCCTGCAATAATAAAAAGCAGTGATAAAATCAGAAACTTGCTTATATATATCTTGAAAAATCTGTACTTTTTCATCAGTCTGTTCCTATGGTTTATTGTATCCGTTTGTTATATTTCTCTCTTATATGCACAATCATTGTGTTTGTATTTATTGGTCATGGTGATAATATAGAGTTTAAAAAAAATAATAAAATCGAAAATCTTATATTCTACAATATTTTT